>JAOUOA010000578.1 GCA_029880625.1 Spirochaetia bacterium | reverse complement strand
ATTTTCTTGAAGAAAGATCAACTGCAAATCCTCCTGAAAACCAGCAGAATACAAAATCTGATGAAGAACCAGCAGAGCCGGCTAATGAAAAAGGTTTGGATAAAAAAACCGATCCCACGGAAAAAGAAGAGCCCGACAGCTCTTCCGAAGCAACATCAGGAATGACTTCTGATCTGACCTGATTTCTGCTGCCAAGCTTTAAAATTACTGATAGACATAATGAACTTTCTAAATTTTTATGATTGATACACTGGAAACATTTGCAATAAACGATTATTTTAATGTTTCAGGCCGATAATTAGATCAGAAGTTTTAAGAAAATATGTCGTTTCAGATGTTGAATTATAAAGCCAGCTCCTATGTGATCATAGAGGGCAAACGTGACGCCAATACTTTTTATATTATTCGTCAGGGTAAATTAAAGACTCAAAAATCCACACAGGTTGTGGGTGAGGAAGCAAGTACTGTTCTTGGTCCTGGGGATTTTTTTGGCGTTGAAAGCGCTATGTCCAATCACAGCCGCATAGAGACCGTTGTAGCCTTAACGGACTGTTCTTTAATCCAGGTGAATCATGATGAGTTTGGACTTTTGATTCAGAAAAATGCCCCTGTTGCAATGAAAATCATTCGTTCCTTTTCCATGAAGCTTCGCCAGTTTGACAATACCATTACAAGACTCTCTTTTAAGAATGCAACAGAAGAAGATCCCAGACATCTGTTTGATCTGGGCGAATACTGGTTTAATCAGCAACGGCTGAATCATGCAGCCTATGCCTACCAGAAGTATCTCCAATGGTGTCCCGATGGAGATAAGGTCAGCATGGCCAAGGTTCGGCTGCAGACAATGAACAGCCCTATGAAAGCAGATGCTGTTAATGAAGCGACCATCAACCGAACCTATAATGTTGACAGCATGATTTTTTGCGAAAATGAACCTGGGCGCGAACTTTATATCCTTCAAAGCGGAAAGGTTAGAATTACAAAAATGGTGGACGGCCAGGAAGTTCTGCTGGCTGTTCTGCAGACCGGCGATATTTTCGGCGAAATGGCTCTCCTTGATAATAAACCGAGAAGTGCAAGCGCGATTGTCGCAGAATCTGCAAGTATGTTGGCGATTAATAAAGCAAACTTTGCTGAAATGGTAAAAGCGCAGCCGCAGCTTGCAACCCGCCTGATTACGCTTCTTTCCGAAAGGCTGTGGATGGCATACCGGCAGCTTGCGAACCTGATGATTCCCGATCCAATTGGGAGAATGCTTGATACGCTTCTGACTCTGGCAGAAAAGAACCATGTAAAATTCGGCCCCAAAGTGATTTATAATTTTGAAATTGCAGGGAAAGATCTTTTAAAAATGGTTGGTTTTGATCCGGTCAAAGATGAAAGGCTTTTAATTGAATTGTTTAAATTCAGGTGGCTCAAACAGGACGGCGGGAAAATCATCTGCATGGATCTGCAGGAACTTGAGAAGCAGGTTGCCTTTATCCGTAAGAAAATCGCAATGGAAAAAAAGCGTGAAAAAGCCGCTGCAAATTGACCATACTTTTATTTCTGTCTGCAGCGTTAAACCATCATCTTGATTTTAACTTATTTTACTGAAATTTTTAACGCTGTCAATTTGCAACAATGAAGATTAAAATCATGCTTTCAAACTGACGCAGAATTTTAATTCCATTTCTGGAGGATCAAACCATGCATATCCAGGGGATCACTGAATTCTTAAATGAATTTAAACCTTCCGGAAAAGATGAGTGGGAAAGTCAGCTGGAAGATATCATAAAGAATTTTTCTGAATTCCAATTGTTTAAATCCTTGAGCGGTAATGTAAATTACAGCATCTTTCAGGACAGCAGTGTTTGCGAAAACACCGGTTCTTTAAACGAAAATGTTAAGGCATGGAATGTTCGCATCGATATTGATTTTTCTGACTTTGAAGCGGGAATACGAAATCTGGAGGAATTAAAAAGCGGAATTGATATTTTCGGGATTACTGCAAAGAAAGAGAATAGCGGCATGCTTTCAGCTTCCCATCTGAGACAGATTTTGAATTCGCTCAATCCCGGTTCAGAAATATTTCTTGAAAGTGATCCTGAAACTCTAAAAGAATTGTTTCGAGATTTTCCGGGTATTCAGTTTTACAGCCGGCTTTTATCTCCCGGATTGAAAGACGAAGAAGAGAATTTTCTTAAAGCATCTGAAATTCTCTTGAATCCGGGCGATCCGTTTTCTAAGGCAATTTTAGCAGGCGCTAAATTCAGGCCAATCTGCATTGAAGGCAGTCTTTTTAAGCAGTCAGGATCCAGTATCGTTCAGGAAATGGCCTTTTCGCTTTCCTGGGGAGCTGAAGTTTTGTCGTATTTTACTGAACGCCGATTTGATGCTGCGGCATGCGCGGATCTTATATTCTTTCAATTTGATACAGGAAGTGAATTTTA
>JAOUOA010000074.1 GCA_029880625.1 Spirochaetia bacterium | reverse complement strand
AATTCAGTGCAGGTCAGATGATTGGCAAGGTCAAGATAGAAAATATCACGATGTTACCAATGATAGATTTATCACAGGGGAAACCCAGTTCAAAAACCAGAATATTAACCACAGAATTACAGGCCATTTTAAATAGAACAGGTAAATTCAAATTCGTTGACCGCACCAATTTAAAAAAAATAACGGATGAGCAGGTCTACCAGCAAAGCGGCATGGTCTCCGATCAAACCGCTGTAGAAATCGGGCAGCTTACAGGTGCCAGATACCTGATCAGCAGTAATTACGGTAAAATGGGGAAAACATCTGTGATCTATATGCAAATTACCGATGTGGAAAATGGCAAGATTCTTAAATCTACAAGTATGCGATGCCGGAGCTGCAGTGACGACCAGCTATTAAAACAACTCCATCAACTGGCTTATAACTTCAGACAATAAACTGCCATTAATTTATCGGTACAGGCTGGAGAGCCTGCGCCTGGTATGCTGGATTATAGAAATTGCGGCAACCAGGCCGAATGCTTGGTAATGAAAGGAAAAATATTTTCCGCAAGATTTTATATTTGCGCTATACTGATTTATCCTACGTTTTCCCCTTGTTTCTAAAACCATCCAATTTCATCCTCGGTCCCGATTAAATAAACAGATCAACAAAAACTGCATACAGAAATACAAAAGCAATTCCTGCATAAACTGCGGGAAGAGCGTATGTTAAATTAAATTTTTCGCTGATCTGAATCCGCAAAATATAATCAATCGTAAAGGTCCTGAGGCCCTTCTGTGATGCCATTAGCGAATTATAAAAATAAATTCCTGAAAACAGAAGAACAGACAGGCAGTGGAAATACAGATAAAGCCGGGGAAAATTCGCAAACCCCATTACCGTTACTGGAAAAAGAAACAGACAGTAGGCGAGTAATCCTGTAAAATTCAGCGGAATCATATTTTTTCTTACAAATTTCTTTTTGAATTCCTCATCATGCTCCCAGTATCTGAACACCTGAAGCGAAACAAAAAACGAAATTAAATAAACACTGTAGATAAAGATCGGTATCAGCAAGGTTCTGATACCTCTCAGAAAAACAACAGATCCAAACGCAATATCTCTGTCCCAGGGATATACATTATCCATTTCTTTCAGTTTTTCAATCGCACCGTCAAGAACCGGTATGGGAATTCCTGAATTCAATCCGTTTTCCGCAAAGAATTTTGCAAAAAGAACCGTAACAAGAATGAACGATGTAAAAAGCGGTAGAAGAGCCGCAGGCGGAACAAAATAAGACATCATCCTGGTTTTATAAGTTTTGATTTTGTCCAGTTCCATTGCATGCTGCACTGCCTGCCGGTATCGCTCAAGACCGGAGCGAAGAATTGAATTTGTTTCTTTAACATTCAGTTCAGAAAATTGTTTGATTGCAAGTCCTGTTTGATTTTCAATACTGTTCCAGAACTGCAGAAGAAAGGTTTCTTCATCGTTGTCGGGCAGCTGCATCGGAAGATCGGCAGGGAGATTCAGCGGAACATCCTGAACCTGTTGCCCTTTTTTTTGCTGTTTTTTTTCTTTTTTCCTTTTGCGGCGCTTTTCCCATTTTTCTCCTGCATCGGCAATTCTTTCCGCCGCTTTTGATACCAGAAAATTCCCGGCACTTTCAGAAATCTTCCGGAGAAGATTTTCCTTAAACGCAAGAATACCGCCTGCAATCCCTGTCATTTGCGGATCGATGTCGTTTTCATAAAAATAATCATTTAGATTCTTATAAACCCGGAAACGTACGGCATGATTTTTCCCCTGGGGTTCAAAGGATAAAATCTCTATTGCCGCTTTCGTATGGTCTTTCAGAACATGAAATATAAAATCCGTATAAATGGTATCTTCCAGATCCCTCATTCCGATCTTTTTCACATAATAATTTCTTTCTTCGATCATTTTTGGTGCGCGGTACCGCTCTTTACGTGCCGCAAAATAAAGAGCGATCTGCTTGATATCTGGAATGGACTGATTTTCCTCATCGCGAAACACGCGATTCGAATTGAAGGCGTAAAATAGATCCAGTATGCTTTTATCGGAAACGCGGGTAAAAAAATACGCTTTATGGTCATAAAAATCCGTTCGTGGCTTCAGGTTGAATACCGAAGAAATTTTATCCAGAAGCAGATTGACTCTGGCCTTTGCGCCTCCAGCAAGAGATTCTTCCAGCTTGCGAAGAGAGAATTCCATAAGAAAAATGTAATTTTTTGCAGTTAAAATCGTCCGGCTGCTTTTCCACAGATCGTCCAAATTTTTTAGATATTCATTCAAAAGGGCAGAAGGATCATCAGCTTCAAAAAAATCAAATTCAACTCCGTTCATCAGAATGGGACGCTTCGGCTGAAGAAAACGAATAATAGATTCACGCAAAAGAAAAACAGAATCTGCATCTTTCTGAACTTCATAATACTCGAGCATTTTTTTAAAATCATTTTTTTTCTGGAGATCGTAGGTTTCCGCAATCCAGTTGTACAGAAGCTGTCTTCCTGAGACATCCTCATACAGCACTTCATGCCATTTAGGACTGCTTTTCAAATAATGGATTAAATCATCGGCAGTATGGACGGTCATCTCCCCCAGCTTGATGACAGCTGAAGACTCAACAATAATTTCTCCGGAATAGCGGACGGGAATCGTTTCGCCCTGAATCCATCGTTCCACTTCAGCTTCACCCCACCTTGCATCCAGATCCTGAAGGGTCAGTCCGGCTATTAAATCATTCAGACGGCCAAATTTTTGATTGTAGTCAATAATGGGTTTTTTGGAAAACTGACGCTCCACAATTTTACGAAGCGTTTCCTGATTGACCAGATCCGGATAGATTAAATGCAGCAAAACCATTCCAAAAGAATAAAAATCATTTTTTTCAGAAATGACGCCTCTTGCCTGTTCCGGCGAAATATAAAAATTGGTTCCTTTTGACATCACCGTATAGGCAAGACTTTTTCCAGAAGCCTGTTCAAATGTCTTGGAGGAGCCATAGTCACCGATAACGATATCTTTCTGGTCTTCATCCAGAAAAAAAACATTGTGCGGCTTTAAATCACCGTGATAAATCCTGTTTTTATGAAGGACTCTGATTCCGGCAAGCATTTCAGGAATCACGGTATGGGTTAAAAATTCTTCCGAATATTTTTTCTTGAATTTTTTTGCAGTAAGGTTTAATAAATCGCCGCCTCTTGCATATTCAATAATTTCAAAGCAGAATTTATCTTTATATTTCTTTTTTCCCGTTCCGTAATCATACAACCGGAGGATATTGGGATCTTCCATTTTTTTAATACGTTCCAGAGCTTCTGCATTGGGCTCGTCGCCGGGCATCTGAAACGGATAATAAAGCTTCAGAACGAGATCTTCCCCTTTTTCGTTTTTTACAAGATAAACAATTGCTTCGGCGCCGGTCATTGAAACCAGACGTTCAATCACATACTTTTTCCCGTTCAGTTCTAGTGTATCGCCTTCAGAAAGTCCATGCACATCTTTTGCATCTGCTCGTCCGGGAAATGCCATACCGGAGTTGTACTGCTGCGTCATCTGATCGGCGGAATTTTGTAATTCGCCGTATTTTTGAGTCATTCCTGAATCATCGTTGTTCTGAGCCATTGGGACACCTCATGAATTGTATGTATTGCAGAGCGGGCAAGTAAACTCTTTTGTTTCTGATTGATAATTATAACAGTTCGTGCAGGTATAAACGATCTGCTTTTTTTCCGTCTCAGAGCTCAGGACAGCAGCGGAAGACTTCTCCGGCTGGGGTATATTCGCCGAGATACTCTGCATGTTTACGCGAATTACCTGACCGGATTGTCCGGGCATATTTTGATCTATAAAATTTAATTTCACAAGGAACGGTTCCCTGCCCATATATAAAAGTTCGCCGTCTCTGAGCGCCTGCCCCGGATTTTTCCGGCAGTCGACTTTCTCCACTCCCAGAAAGGTTCCGTTTGACGAATTTAAATCTGTAACCGTATATTGATTCCCCTGAAACTGTATGACCAGATGGGAACGGCTGATCTGCGGAATCTTTGAAAAGAATTCCTGCCCAAGGCCGTTTCTCCCAAGAACCATTTTTTCTGCATGTTTGAAAGAAATTTCCGTCCCGTCTTTCTGAAAAATCAAAGAAAAACCGCTCGGCACAGCATTTTGATTTTCTGAACGGACTGGCTCTTTGATTTGAGTGGATGCTGAATCGATTTTAGAAAGACAGTTGGGACATGTTGAAACGCTTCCCTCTTCAACAGAAATTTCCTGTCCGCAGTATTTACATGAAAGCGTCATCATTGAAATTCCACTCTCATTCCCCGTTTTTTAAGATCAAGTTCTATTTCTGAAATTTCTCCCGGACCGGGGATTCCCGCCAGATAAACGGTTCCATCTTCTGCTGTTTTAACAGACCAGGGCGCATTGCTGAAATCTTCGCTGCAGAAAGAGGGTTTTCCGCAGTGAAAAACATAAAACTTCTGATTTCGGGACCCGCGCATATGATCAGACGAATGCTGAGCGGTTTCAAACCTGCCGTCCATTAAAAAGTCGATTTGCGAAAAGATTTCACTCATCTGATTGTCTGCAATCTCTTCAATGGTATATCCTGAATAAATCATAATATTTAAATCCGTGAGTTTTTTTATGATTCTGCAGAAATTCAATAGGGAAAAATACTGATCAAAAGGCTCGCCTCCCGTAACAGTGATCCCGTCAAAGGATGCACTGATATTAAAAATCTGTGCGGCAAGATACTGCAAAGAAATCTCTTTTCCTCCATTAAAATTCCATAAATCTGAACTGATGCAGTTTCTGCATTTTAAAGAGCATCCCTGAACCCAGATTCCAATTCGCTTCCCGGGTCCGAGACTGTAAACGGGATACTGAATCCGGTTCAGCCGCCAGAATTGATGCTCCGGCAGATTCTCTTCTGTGATCATATTTCCGGTCATCTTAATTTTTATCAAATCAGCTGGAATCCTACAGGGGGAGGCTGATTCTTTTCTTTTTTCTTTGTATCCACGAAAATTTTAAATCTTAACCCTTCAATTTTTTCCTGCTGAAATAAGAACTGCGAAAGCCCATTTTTAATATAGGTTTCCACCCTGTTTAAAATACCCCGGCCTCCGTTCACGAGATTATCGGCGACGTTGTATTTCAAAAATTGTTCGATAAACTCTTCGTCGTATTCAAATTGGCATTTTTTCTGTTTCAAAAGGTTCGCTTTGATGGTTTTCAGGTTGCTTTCCAGGATCATTCTGTCCACAGGAGGACGAATAAAATCGAATACAACAAAGTTATCTCCAAAACGGTTCAAGATTTCAGGGCGGTTCAGAGTAAAATTAAAATAATTTTTAATTTCGCGCATGATGCTTTCCTTTATCGTATCATAAGAATCTTCATAGCGCACATTGAGAACCCGGCGTCCATTATCGTCCATACTGTAAATTCCCAGATTGCTTGTGAAGATAATCAAAGCTTCTGAAAAATAAACCGTTTCTCCCTTCCCGTCCGTCAGTCTTCCGTCGTCCAGGATCTGCAGAAATTTATCAAATACAATCGGATGCGCTTTTTCAACTTCGTCAAAAAGGACAATGGAAAAAGGCTTTTCATGCATTTTTCGCGTAAGCTGCCCCCCTTCTTCATACCCCACATAGCCCGGGGGGGAGCCGATCAGCTTTACGTCAGAATTGCTGTCATTGTATTCGCTCATATCCAGGCGAACGATGGCGTCTTCCGTGCTGAAAATCAAATCGGCAAGCGATTTTGCAAGTTCCGTTTTCCCCACTCCCGTTGGTCCTGCAAAAAAGAGAACTCCCTTGGGTCTATTTTTGGGACGCTTCTGATCGATGGTATGAAGTCCCAATTTTGCGCGGCGGATGATATCGACGCTCTTGCGGATTGCCGGGTCCTGTCCGAAGACCCGCTTTTTCAGTTCCTCTTCCGCCTGATTGACTTTTGCAGCAGACAGGTCTTCCCAGAAATTTTCCTTTACGCCGTATTTATAAAGATCGATGATTTTTCGCATTTCATTGATATGGAGCTTTTCCTGCTGAGAAAGAGTGATTAAATTTTCCAGTTCTCTGTTTGTAAAGGCATCGGTCAGATCGGGAAACAATTTTCCCACTTCTTCCTGGTTCACTGTTTCGCCCTCCTGATAAAAAAGAGGCGACTGAACGGAAAAAAAACGTGCCCGTTCATCCCGGTTCGGTTTCTGAAGATCAATCCCCAGTGTAAGAGGATTTTCCAGAAGGATCCAGGACGGAAGATCGCTCAATTTATCGCAGATAAAAATAAGGAGATTCCGCTTTACCCCCCTTTCAGGGAATACGCGGGATTCCCTGGCCGCCTTAACCAGCTTCATGAAATGCCTTGCTTCTTCATCTGCTAACATATTCGGATTTGCCGTAAAGTGAGAGGCAAAGTTGATGATACTGACGCAGAGCGTTTCCCGCATGGAAACACAGAATCGGAAAAAACTCAGAATGTCGCCCAGGTTATTTTCAAGAGCCTGTATGTTTCTTCCTGCAAAGTGTTCATTGGCCTGTGGATTTCCGGATGTGACATGCTGCAGGATATTTTCTTTTGTAATCACTTTACGCTCAGATTCGGGCACTCCTTCTTTTACAGGCTGCGGATTAAATTCAACGGTAAGTTTATCGATAACATCGTAATTCAGGATCAGATCATATCCTTCGTTTTTGAAGTATTTAACAAGCATCTGTTCAATATGGTTGAACTTCGCCCATTTCAGCTTATCTTTTGTTTTTGCTTCATTGTAATTCACAGGGAAATAATAGCAGTCGTAAATATTTCCGTATAAAAATATCTGCGATTTAAGAGTCTGGAACCTTTTTAATTCCTGAAGCCATACAGGAAAATACTCATTTGTTTTCATTGTCATTTTCTGCCTCCTGAATCATATTTACTTTTTTTAATTTATAATTTTAATGATCCATGTACAGCTCTCTGGGCTTTTGCGATTTCAGCCCTAATTTTGCGGCCTCATGAGACTGGATCTCTTTCAGCATCTCTTCCGGAGCCTGAATCAAAGCCTTTTCAGAGACTTCGATTTCTCTGTCAATATTCAACTCCACGCCGATTTCTTTTAATTCTTCAAGAACGGCTTTAAAGTCCGTACATGCATTCCCCATTGAGGAAAGTTTTTCATTGATCTGATCGATGCTGAGCTGATTTTTATTTTCTGATATTAAAAAATTGTAAAGGAATTTCCCGTCCTGATCAAAACGGAGATTTAAAAAATTGGAAGTATTCGGCACCTTGAGAATAAAATCATTCTGCTTTTCAAAATCGATCACTTCCATATCGTCTACGACTCTGTAGTTTTTCTTCTGTAACGATTCAACAAGAAACGATTTTAAAAATTCAGCCTGACGCAATTTTAACTCCTGCTCCTCTTTCTTTTTTCGGTTTTCTTCGGTTATATTTTCAAAACGCATCTGAAGCGCTTCGTATTCGTAAACACGAACCGTTTCTTTTTCGAGCATCTTTACCGCATCATCGACCAATTCCTGTTTTTTCGTCAGAAAATCTGAAAACACTTCGGCCTTATTCAAATCCACAATCAATTCTTTGATGATGTATTTATGCGAGCGTGTCTTTTCTTTCAGCTTAATTTCTTCATAAAGTTCCGTATAATAGTATACATCCTTAAAAACGCTGCTTGACTTAAGCGTTTCCAGATCTTTTCTGTATCTGTCCTGAAGAACTCTCTGGTCCACGTTTGCGATCAATTGACTGATTTTTTCTATGGAATTTAGAATTTCATCCGGCATGGATGTAGTTTCATCCTGCGAAACAGACTTTTCAGGGGGCAGGCCTGCAGCTAGCAGAACATCAGAAAGCTCGATACGAATCCGATTCACCTCTTTTTCTTTTTCAAGAATATATTCGGCAATACTGCTTTTTATGGATTTTTCGCTTTCCTGAAATCCAAATGCAAACTCCATCGGATCAAAATTAGTTTTGATATCCTGAATCTTCCGGAGGGATTCTGCGATTTGATCTGATTTTTTTTTGTCCAGATTCAAACCTGACGAAAGATAAGAGTCCAGATGGGCGGAAATTTCCTTTTTGAAATTTTGAAAAGATGCGGCAGACTGATTCTCGTATTCCTCTACGGAAACGTACGAGAGGTAATCCTGTTCCCTGCTTTTAAATAACTGTTTTTCTTTTTCAGTCTGTTCTAAAAAATTTTTTAATTCATTAATTTTGTTATCAATTTTTTGCTGATCACGAACTGTTCCTGTGTGACGATAGGATACTTTTTCAAGAAGATTTCGCGAGGCCTTTTCCTGATCTTTTATAAATTCGTCACAATTGAAGCTGATCTGCCGTTTTTCATCTGTTATATGAAGCTCTTTAAGAGAAGACAGATTTTTTTTAATCTTTGACTGGAGAGTAAAAATTTCACTCAGTTTAGCATTGAATGCAGTAATGGAAAGTCCCTTGGGTCCGCTCACAATTCCTTTCCTCCATGATTACGGCTCTATGCGACGGCTCCAATGACGGTGATTTGTTTTAAAGCCGACTTCCTGTAACTGAAATATTCCAGCAAAATTTACCTGAAATTTGCTTCGGCCGCTTTATTTGCAGTCTGAATGAATCGGCAAAACATATTGAAGCAAATTCCAATAAATTCTGCCGCCAGTATTTTCAAAATGAATGATTATAATATACCTTTTCATCCTGATACTGAAAAGTAAATCATATTTTTCTTTTTTTAACATCTATAGTCAGAAACAAATCATTTCAAGCGATCTACCTGAAAAAACTCGATCTTTCAAAATAGAATTATAATTCAGCTTTTTACACTAAAGAATGCCGGTGTGCTGGAGTGATCTGCCCTGAGGCAGGGAGAAGTTTATGATCCATCCACACAGATTCGGATGCATTCCTGTTTGGTTTTAAAAAATTTTCCGCAGTGATCCTGGCAGCTGCATCCACGAATTTGTTCACATGAGATTCCGTCAAAAACAAACCCCAGCTCCATGGTGCATGCTCCGTATGATGCAGGGTTAAATTCAGGGATCACGCACTTTTGACCCGGTTTTTGAATATCCTGTTCAGTATTTTTTATTGACTCTGCAATGTAGTCTTTAACCTGGACTTCCATCTCATAAGTTTCGTCGTTCTTATCTCTTTCTGGTATGGTTGGAGATGAGTCCGGATCCCCACTTCTTTTACTGGTGTAAGACTCTTCATTAAATCTGTTTTCATCCTCTGAGTAAAAAGGTGCGGAAGATTGATGATTCATGTTTTCATCTGAATCTACTTCAGGAGTTTTCGAAGGACTGCATTTGAAGAGAAAAAAAACAAATACAATCAAATTGCAAAAATTGAATATATAGCGAATCACGGGATCATTCTGTAATGGCAGAAATAAAGCGCAAGTTTTTTCAGAAA
>JAOUOA010000577.1 GCA_029880625.1 Spirochaetia bacterium | reverse complement strand
AAGAATGCAAAAAAAATGAAGTACAGTTTATTGACTTCCGCTTCACAGACATAAAAGGCGTATGGCATCATGTAACCTACAGCTCTGAAGCAGCATCGGAAAATCTTTTCAAAGCAGGAATTCCTTTTGACGGAAGTTCTATCCCTGCATGGCAGAGCATTAACGTTTCCGATATGCTTCTGATTCCTGATGCAGAAGCAGGATCGCACTTCATGGATCCTTTTACAGCCCGCGCTACGATGGTCGTATTCTGCGATGTCTTTGACATTTATAAAAATCAGGCATATGAAAAATGCCCGCGAAGCATTGCAAAAAAAGCTCTGCAGCATCTTCAGTCAACAGGTATCGGCGATGTGGCATACTTTGGACCGGAAAATGAGTTTTTTGTATTCGATCATGTTACAGTAAACGATTCCATCAACACACAGTCCTATATCGTGGATACAATCGAAGGTGCATGGAATACCCATGCTGAATTCGGCGAAGGGTATAATACCGGACACAGACCCGGAACCAAAGGCGGCTACTTTCCCGTTCCTCCCGTTGATTCCATGATGGATCTTCGCTCTGAAATGGTAAAAACTCTGAACCAGATCGGACTGGAAACGTTTGTTGTTCACCATGAAGTTGCTCAGGGTCAGGGTGAAATCGGTGTTAAATTCGGCACGCTTCTTCAGGCAGCCGATAATGTACAGAAACTCAAGTATGTTGTAAAAATGGTCGCAGATATCCATGGAAAAACAGCGACTTTCATGCCAAAACCTCTTTTCGGCGATAACGGAAACGGAATGCACACGCATCAGTCGATCTGGAAAGACGGAAAAAATACATTTTTCGGCGATAAATACCATGGTTTAAGCGAAACAGCATTACATTACATTGGAGGAGTCCTGAAGCATGCACAGGCCATTGCGGCATTTACAAATGCATCCACCAATTCCTATAAAAGACTTCTTCCAGGTTTTGAAGCGCCGTCCATTCTGACCTATTCCGCTCAAAACCGTTCTGCAAGCTGCCGAATCCCTTACGGTGCAGGCGAAAAGGCAGTTCGAGCAGAGTTTCGATTTCCAGACAGCTCTGCGAACCCCTATCTCGCATTTTCAGCGATGCTCATGGCAGGACTGGATGGAGTTAAAAACAAGATTGATCCCGGGCAGCCTATGGAAATCGATCTTTTTGAACTGACTCTGGATGAAATCCGACAAAAAGGAATACAGCAGATGCCCCATACTCTCAGGGAAGCTGTTGAAAATCTTATTGCGAATCATTCATTCTTGATGGAAGGTTCTGTCATGACAGAGCAATTCATTGAGACATATCAGCATTATAAATTTGAAACGGAAATTACTCCATGGGAGGGACGGCCTCACCCGTATGAATTTATTTCCACATATTCCTGCTGATAGATAAAACCGGCTTCAGAAAACTGAATTAGAAGCCGGTTTTTATGAATTACATACGACAATTAATTTGCATTTTCTGTATTTGAAAATGATGCCAAACACCTATCGGGATGCATTATGCATCCCATTTTTTTCTGGTGATGAGACCTCAGAGTAAAACGAAAAAAAACGATTATGATTTCTTGCTTAAGATTTTTTGATACAGAGAGCCAATGAAATATTTTTTAAAAATACAGGCCTCCTCTCTATATCAAACCGGATTTCTCAGGCCATCCATTACATCGAGAAGATGCTGGTTCGGTTTAAGACCTTCGCCGTCGCGGCTGTATTCTTCTTTCAATCCCTCAAGAAAATACATATCTATTTCGCCTTTATTTTTTGCAGCGATTTTTCCTCGTGGAGTGCATTTAAAATATTCTTTGACATAATTATATGTATCAACACTGATATTTATTTTCCCGGGCTCTCCAGCAGACTCCATTCTGCTTGCTGTATTGACGGTATCGCCCCATATGTCATAAGCAAATTTATTTTTCCCTACAACACCTGCCACAACAGGTCCGGTATGCATTCCGATTCTGAGTTCCCAGAAAGATTCATAATTTTCTTTTTTTTCATCAGCCATCATCTTCATAAAACGCTGAATATTTAATGCTGCAAGAATCGCTTCAATCGGATTGGACCGGTTGGCTCCGGGTACTCCTCCTGCGCACATATAGGAATCGCCTATGGTTTTTATTTTTTCAAGGTTGTAAATTTCAGCAAGGTGATCAAAGTAATGAAAGCAAAAATCAAGCTCATCAATCAGCTTTTCTGCTTCCATCTTTTCAGCAATTTGCGTAAACCCCTTAAAGTCTGTAAAAAGAACAGTGACCATTTCATACCTGCGGGGTTTTGCACTTCCATTTTCTTTAAGCTCGTCCGCAATCTGCGCCGGTAGAATATTCAAAAGAAGTTCATCAGATTTTTTTCTGCTGGCCTCAAGATCTGCAGTACGTTCGCGGACCCGGATTTCAAGAAGGTCTCTTTCTTT
>JAOUOA010000576.1 GCA_029880625.1 Spirochaetia bacterium | reverse complement strand
TCGGACATTATATCCTGGGGCGGGCAGTAGGCATCCGTGTAGAAATTTTTTCTGTAGGATACGGACGAGGAATCTGGAAAAAAAAGATCGGCGATACGACCTGGCAGATAACGGCGATTCCTTTCGGCGGATACTGTAAATTTTACGGTGACGATTACAGCACCGGGGAATATAAGAAAGGAGATTTCTTTTATGTCAGACCTCTGATTCGGATCATCCCTGTAATTGGAGGTCCGCTTTTTAACTTAATCTTAGCAGTATTTGTTTTTTTAACCCTGCATTCCCTTTATGGACCTCAGCTTCCCAAAGTTCAGCTATGGGAAGAGCAGGCGGAAGCTTCACCTGCATTTAAAGCCGGTTTGAAAAACGGAGATCTTGTTAAAAGTGTAAATGGAGAGGAAGTCAGGGATTTTTATTCAATGAAACAGGAAATTGCTCTTTCAGGCGGGAATCCACTGACTTTTTTAATTGAAAGAAACGGCAAGGAAATGGAAATTACCGTAGAACGTCCCTATGTAGACCCAAGCGGTATTGCTCTTGTAGGAATCAGGCCTTCCGGTAAGCGGTATCTTGAAGTAAATTATCCGGTTTCTGATTATTACCTTTATAAAATTTATTCGCTTCTTGGCGAAGTCGATGTACCGGCAAGCATGGGGGCCATAAAATATCTCAATGACGGCGATGTAATTTTAACAGTACAGGAAGAATCTCCGCATTCCATCACAGAACTTCAAAATATCCTTGGAAGGCATCATGGAAAAAAAGTTGCCATCAAAGTAAGAAGACAGACGCTTCCCTGGCTAGCCCCATTCTTTACTGAAGAAATCGATCTTACGGTTCCATCAAGAGGCGAATTTATTGTAAACTTTCAAAATATTATTGATGAAAAATATAATGTACCTGTACCCGATCAATCCATCAGTTCCAGCATTGACATGTATCAGAGAGGACTGTCCAGTATAAAGATTGAAGGCGAGCCGGCTCTGTCGTATGAAAAGCTTGCCGAACGGTTTCCCGAAAAAAAACGAATTCAGCTGAAAATTCAGGACCACAGCTACAGAGCAGATGTGGAGATTAGAAAAATTGGACTTCTGGGATTTCGCGCAAGGGATGTATTTGAAAAAGAATATGCTGAAAAGCATGATTCTCTGTTGGCTGTTTTTACATATACTTTTAAAGATACTCTGAACAGCATTTTAGTTTATCCTCAGTTTTTTAAAAAACTTTTTACAGGCAGAATGTCTCTCATCGATAACGCAAGAGGTCCGGTTGCCATGTTTGCCATGGCAGGGATTGTTTCAAAAATGGGTTTTTATGAATACCTTCAGCTCATGGGCGCTATTTCCATTGCTCTGATGATTATGAATCTTCTGCCGATTCCGGTTGTGGACGGAGGTCATATTATGTTTTTTCTTTATGAGGCGATAGCAGGAAAAGCTGTATCTCCTGCTGTTATGGAAGTGATTTCTAAATTTGCTTTTTCTATTTTAATGTTTTTCGGTCTTTTTATTATGTATAAAGACGTAATTTTTGTTCTGGGAATGTGATATGAAAGCAAGTTCTTATTTACTCTCCACACTGAGAGAAGATCCTCAGGATGCGGTTTTAATTTCTCATAAATTGATGCTCCGTGCAGGACTCATTAAAAAAGTCGGTTCGGGACTCTATCATATACTGCCGATGGGGCTTCGGGTTCTTCGCAAAGTAGAGGGTATCATCCGTGAAGAGATGAATGCTGCCGGGGCTGTTGAATTTCTACTTCCGATTCTGACCCCCGGGGAACTCTGGGAGAAATCAGGCAGATGGGAAGGCATGGGAAAGGAAATGTTCCGTCTGAAGGACCGTCACGATACCTGGAATGTTCTCGGCCCCACGCATGAAGAAGCTTTTACGTCTCTAATGGCGGATCTTTTAAAGTCTTACAGAGATCTTCCCAAAAATGTTTATCAAATGCATACGAAGTTCAGAGATGAAATTCGTCCTCGTTTTGGAGTCATGCGATCAAGAGAGTTTGTGATGAAAGATGCATACTCGTTTGATCTTGACGAAACGGGTCTTGATGTTTCATATCAAACCATGCGTCAAACTTACAGGAAAATATTTTCTCGGGCAGGTCTGAAAACACTGCCGGTTGATGCTGACACGGGAGCCATCGGAGGGAGCGCTTCTGAAGAATTTATGGTTCCTTCAGAAGTAGGCGAAGATGTGATTTTAGTTTCAGAAAAGGAAAAATACAGAGGCAATCAGGAAAAAACACCTGTAATTTATAAAGAGAAAAAAGCTTCTCCCGAAAAGTCGGAAAAGAAAGCTGAAAAAATTCATACTCCAGGCGTAAAAACCATCGAGGATCTGGCTGATTTTCTAAAAGCAAAGCCTGAAGAGATTTTAAAATCAGTTCTTTTTAAATCTGACGGAGAATCTGTGCTTGTCTGTCTTC
>JAOUOA010000575.1 GCA_029880625.1 Spirochaetia bacterium | reverse complement strand
TTAAATTCTGGTACGCAGCTTGTATGGCAGGGAAGCGATCTGGTAAATTATACATCACGAGTTCGCTCCAATACTGCTGAAATTAAAACCGGCATCCGTTTCCTTTATTTCTTTACCTTAACAGGCGCTGTGGGAACTGCGAAAAACATCGGAAGTACAAAAGTCTCCTATTTGCGTTACGGCAGAATCTATCTCAGCAGTGACCTTTCTGCCGCTCTGGGACTTACAATTCCTGATGCATGGCTGACCTTAAATCTTGTATCTGAAAAGAAAGTTCCGAGAAATACGAACTATACAAAGATAGGACTTGAGTTGAACTTTGCAGCATTTAAAGTCGCTTTTGAAGGGATTCAGATTGGAAAAGATAAAGGCGGCAGTGTCGGTCTGAGATTTAATTTTTAAAGAAGTTGTTTCTGGAAAGAGTGATGACGCAAATGATTTCTTTCGCTCGCACTTCGGAAATTTTTATGTTATTCGAAGTGCCGCTGCCTTATTCAGATTACAGCAATCATGCCCTGATTAACAAAACAAAAGGCAGCGTTATGAAAACACTAAAAAATAGTTTTGCCGAATTTGGTTTTCTTTTTTCTTGCAAATTTCGCCAATAAAGTTATATCAATTAGTTTTTTGTATTAAAAGCAGCCGCTGATTTTCCATTGGAATAATAATACTAAAATAGAGTTCAAGTTTATATTTTACTCTCTTTTAGCTGCTATTTGCTGTAGAATTTATCATACCCATCTTTACTTAGTTTTTTCTCAATACGGTCAAGATCTTCGAATGAACATCTGCATTCCAATCGCATTGAGTATTTAATTTGTTTTCGGCATCTGTTTTCCTGAGGCGGAGCTGTGCAATGAAGCAATGCAGTTTCTGATGAAATCGGTTTGATTGCCTGCGGCACTATAATGCAGCATTCCCATGGCTGGTTATTGTAAAGATATTTTTTGCGCCGTATTTATAGGGAATGTTTTTGCTGTAAATTATTACTCTTTTGACAGATTTCATTTACAGAAAATCAAATTTATAGATAATATCTGAAGATATAAAAAAACTTTTCTAAAATCCGATCCTTTAAAGGTCTTTTTTTCCATTCTTCATAAATGATTTCTCTGGAAAAAGCAAGGTCGGCGCTGAATCGTTTTGTCAGCTCGGCGGCGACATCTTCTCTGTGCATGACGACGTCAATTTCAAGATTGTGGAGAAAACTTCTGTAATCCAGATTTGTGGTTCCTACAATGCTGTATTCATCGTCTACAATCATTGTCTTTGCATGACTGAATCTGGGGATGTATTCAAAAATCTGCACTCCATTTTTTAATAGCGATGAATAAACGGCCCTCCCGGCCCATTTGGCAGCCCGTACATCAGAAAATTCGCTTAAGATAATTTTTATCTTCACTCCTCTTCGTGAAGCGCGGTTTAAAGACCTTAAAAGAAAAATTCCCGGTACAAAATAAGCAGTCTGCAGGAAGACATTCTTTTTTGAATTTCGAATGAGTCTTGAAAAGAGAATCCTGTAACGAATTCTTTTTACAATGGAAATGTTTTCAATAATTTCAATCCCTTCAAGAATGGAGCGTTTCCTTCTGGAACGGACGGGCATAAAGAGATGATTGGTGTTAACAAAATTCCATACTCGATTGAACATGATGGAAGCCTGTTCTGCAATATTGCCGCTGATGCGGATTGTGGTATCCCGCCAGCATTTATCTCCCATCACTCGCCTGCTATGAGTCCGTTTGATGTTGGTTCCGCCGATGTAAACGGTCTTTCCGTCAATCACAACAAGCTTTCTGTGATCGCGCCTGTGATTTTTAAAGTGAAAAAAAAATGTCCAGGTGACAGGTCTGAAAATCCGCACCTCTACTCCGCTGGCTTTCAATTTTTCAAGAACAGGAGATTTTGTGATGTTGTAGGAACCCAGTCCGTCGATGATCAGGCGGACCTGTACTCCTTCGGAAGCTTTCTTCATGAGAAGCTCAAGAAACGGGATTCCAATTTCGTCTTCCTGAATGATGTATTTTTCTACGAAAATTGACTTTTCTGCTTTCTTGATATCATTTTGAAGGGAATGAAAATAATCATCCCCTTCAAAAAACAGTTCCCATGCGATTGGATTGTTTTTATTGGTCTTTTCTGTAGAAGGCGGTTTTTTCAAGGCTTTCATGCAAATGCTGTGTCGTATCTTTGTAAAAGAGCTTCATTCTCTGCATGGATGAAGCTGTCAGAGAAGGACTTCCGGGATTTTCAATGAAGTCTTCTATCGGGAGTACATAAAACTGTGTTTTTTTAGGTTTCTTTTCGACATAAACCCAGACGGGGATATAATGAATGCTGTCGATACTGATGGTTTCGCCTTTTTTTCTGACAGTAAAATTAAAAATCATGCCTCCATCCGTATATCTTCGCTGCTGGTTGGAAACGAAATTCCCGAGAGAAT
>JAOUOA010000073.1 GCA_029880625.1 Spirochaetia bacterium | reverse complement strand
GCCGCTGATCGGTCCTGCAAACATCGCTTCAAGAGCGACCGTTCCGCCAATTGCAATACCGGCCAGAGTTCCGGTCTCTTTTGAGCCGGTTGCAACCTGAATAATAACAAACATCAAAATAAATGTTAAAACAATTTCAAGAATAAAGCTCTGAAGAAGATTTCCAGAAGGCAGGGTGGAGCCGAGCGTGCTGCTGGATGGAAATAAAAACGAAAGAATAAGACTTGCAAAAACAGCTCCCAGAATTTGAAACACGCTGTAGAAAAACGTTTTTATAAAACTGATTTTTTTTGCAATAAAAAATCCGAATGTAACTGCAGGATTGATATGGGCTCCTGAAATTTCTCCGACTGCATAGATGACAGCCATGACAGCCAGTCCGAATGTTACGGCAATGCCCGGATGACCCGGCTGACCTGTCATATCATTCACAATGACTGCTCCCGTTCCGCAGAAAACCATGATGAAGGTACCGATAAATTCCGCTGTATATTCTCGTATGTTGAAATTTTGAATCATGCCTGTTGTTATTTTATAACGTCTGAATTTTGAAACAAAAAAATATAATTTTTATATTTTAAATTTTTGAAAAGCGAAGACTGAGGCTGTTTGAAACAACGGAAACGGAACTCATTGCCATTGCAGCGCCTGCGATTACGGGACTTAAAAATCCCATTGCGGCGAAAGGAATTCCAACAGTATTGTAGAAGAAAGCCCAGAAAAGATTCTGACGGATTTTTGACATGGTTTTTCTGGAGAGTTTGATTGCACGTACAATTGCAGGAAGGTTTCCGTGAACCAGCGTAATATCCGCCGATTCCATGGCAATATCGGTTCCGGTTCCGATTGCCATTCCCACATCGGACGCTGCAAGCGCAGGCGCATCATTGATGCCGTCTCCGACCATGGCGACAATTTTCCCTTTCTCTTTTAGTTTCTTTACTTCTTCGGCTTTGTTTTCCGGAAGAACTCCCGCTATGACGTTTTCAATTCCCGCTTCTTTTGCAATGGCTTTGGCGCTTCCTTCATTGTCGCCTGTAATCATATGCACATCAATTCCCATTCTCTGCAGTTCCTGTATGGCCTCTTTTGAGTCGGATTTAATGGTGTCGGAAAGAGCCAGAATTCCGATGATTGTTTTGTCCGCTGCAATGACAAGAGCGCTTTTTCCTGTCTGTTCCAACTCAAGAATTTTCTGTTCAGCAGCTCCAGTATCGATTCCGGAATCCTTGAACAGAGAGATCCTTCCGGCGCGGACTGTGATCTCCGAATCATTGTCTCGTAACACAGAAACGATCCCCCGGCCGGGAAGCGCTTCAAAGGAAAGAGGTTCGGCAATGGAAAGGGAGCGCTCTTCAGCTGCTCTGACAATGCTTTTCGCAAGAGGATGTTCTGAACGCATTTCTGCTGATGCAGCCATTTTTAAAATTTCATTTTCTTCTCTCCCATTTAAAGAAACAATTTCTGTAAGCGAAGGTTTTCCTTCTGTGATGGTGCCTGTTTTATCAAGAATGACGGCGCTGATTTTTCCTGCAATTTCAAGAGCTTCGGCGTTTTTAATGAGGATGCCGTTCTGGGCGCCGCGTCCGGTTCCCACCATCAGAGCTGTGGGAGTTGCAAGGCCGAGAGCGCAGGGGCATGCAATGACAAGAACGGCAACTGCATTGATCAGTCCTGCTGTAAAATTTCCAAAAACGAAAAACCAGACGGAAAATGCAATGACGGCGGCGGTTACTACTGCAGGCACAAAAATTCCTGCCGTTTTATCTGCAAGGCTCTGAATGGGAGCTTTTGAACCCTGAGCCTCTTCGACAATTTTAATGATTTGCGAAAGCATGGTATCCTTACCCACAGCTGTCGTTTTCATCTTGAAAGCGCCGTGCTGGTTGATAGTTGCTCCGGCAACAGAATCACCGGAAGATTTTTCTGACGGCAGGCTTTCGCCTGTAAGCATGCTTTCGTCAACAGAAGAATTTCCTTCTGTGATGATTCCATCCACGGGAATTTTTTCTCCTGGATGTACAATTACGATGTCTCCGAATTTTACAGTTTCTACCGGTACCTGAGCTTCTTTCCCATCCTGGATGATGCGGGCGGTTTTTGCCTGAAGACCGAACAGTTTTTTAATGGCATCTGAAGTTTTGCTTTTTGCAACAGCTTCAAGATATTTTCCGTAAAAAACAAGCGTAATGACAACGGCAGATGCTTCGAAATAAAGCTCGGGCATTCCTTGATGTTCCGCAATCCATCCTGTATAAATGCTGTAAAAATAGGCGGCGCTTGTTCCCATTGCAACGAGCAGATCCATACCGGCGCTCCCGGATTTTAAGCCGTGCCAGGCGTTGATGTAAAACCTTTTTCCGATGATAAATTGAACGGGCGTCGCAAGGATAAGCTGGAGCAGAGGATTGTGAAGAAAATGTGCAGCGGCAAGAAACATATCTGATGGAATCATTGAGAAAATCATTCCCAGAATTAACGGGGCGCTCAGAAGTCCTGAAACGAGAGACATTCTTCCGAGATGTTTTGTATGTTTCTTTTTTTCATCTTCGCCGACAGAATTTTCTTCTGAAAGAATGATGCTTGCGCCGTACCCTGCATTCTCAACTGATGAAATCATTGTTTCTGGATTGATTATGGAAGGATTAAAAACGATATGCGCTTTTTCCGCTGCAAAATTTACGGCTGCTTCATTGATTCCTTCGAGACCTTCCAGAGTTTTTTCAATGCGGAGTGCGCAGTTTGCGCAGCTCATTCCGCTCAGGTTCAGGTCAATGGAAGATTCATTCGAAGGGCTTTTTTTGATTACCGTATAGCCGAGATCTTCAATTTTTTTTTCTAAAAATTCTATGCTTGCAGATGCATCGTCAAATTCCACATGCGCTTTTTCGGTCGCAAAATTTACGGCTGCAAGGTTCACACCTTCAATTTTTTTTAATCCGCGTTCAATATTGGCAGCGCAGTTTGCGCAGCTCATCCCTGCAATTTCAATGGTTTCTTTTTGTTTCATAGCGTCTTCCTTTTTTATGAAGGCGGTTGGTTTTAACTCTGCTGCAAGGCAGCAATCTACAGCATCAAATTACTTTTGCTTCGTAGCCAGCTTCCGTTACAGCGGCGGCAAGCTGTTCGGCAGAAATTTTCCCTTCATCAAAACTTACCTGGGCTTTTCCGGATTTTAAATCGACGGAAGCCTCTGTTACTCCTTCTGATCCTTTCAAAGCTTTTTCCACGCTCATGGTGCAGTGTCCGCAGGTCATTCCGCTGACTTCCAGTGTTGTTTCTTTCATGTTTATCTCCTTTCTTTTGTGTATGGTCTTACTGATACACTTTTTATCATAGTTTTATTTACGTTGCTATTTATTTCAGCATTTTTCTTATGGTATTCATAAATTCATCGATAACTTCTTCGTCGCCGTTTTTGATCTGATCAAGAACGCAGCTTTTTAAATGAGATTCCAGAAGGCTTTTTTTTACTCCTGCAAGAGCTGATTCCACTGAAAAAATTTGATGGAGGATATCGTCGCAGTAAATATCTTCTTCAACCATACGGGAAATGCCTCGGATCTGTCCTTCAATCCGGTTCAGCCGGTCCGCCAGAGCCTTCTTTGTTTTATCGCTATGATGCGCTTTTTTTACACTGCAATGATGCATTTTTGGCTATTTTTTCCCGGGGCGTCAAATAGGATACCCCCCATACCTATATATAGCATGAAGGGTAATTATGGCAATGCTTTTTTTAAATGAACCAAGATTTTATTGAAAAATAAAATGAATTCATATCGGAGCCCGGGAAAAGGAATTGTTTTGTAACCGCCGGAGAAATTTTCATGAAAATTATAAATTTTATTTGATTGCATACCGATCATCCAGACGATCAATCCTGACAGGAAATTTCGGTATAACAGATTTGATTCTGTAATTTAAAAAATTTAGAAATTCCATTTCTCAATCATGATTGAGAAACATTCATGCTTAAATAGGGATACATAATGAAAAATTACTGGCAGGCTGGATTGTTCGGCGTATTAATTCTTTTAATACTATTTTTAATTTACAGAGATTACAGGCGCGATCAGGAAATAGCATTGCTTCTTTCGCAGCGTCCTGCAGCGGGAAAAGACGGAAGAACTCCAGTAGATCCCTATATAAAGAATGAAGTAAAAAACAGAATCATAAAAGGCTACGGGGAACTGCAGATTTGCTATAAAGAATTCTTAAAAACAAATCCGAAAATCACCGATGGCGACATAAAAATGGACTGGCAGATTGATACAGACGGCGATGTAATATCACCGGAAGTAATTACAAGTCCATTCTCTTCTGAAAGCTTCCATAAATGCATGGCCGGAAAAATTGAATCCTGGAAATTTCCCGAGCCTCCTATCCAAAAATACATTTCACATACTTTTAAATTTGCTAAAAGTGAATAGATAAATATTATCTGGCAAAAATTAAGAGACTTTGAGTCTGCCAACATCGTGAATTGTGAAGATATTCCGGCCAGCTCCCGATAATTTACTGGATTAATATAAATATTATATCTTTTTTATGGATATTATAACTCATTCATAAAAGTATAGCTCTTATTTCTATAATATATTCAAATATACTCATGATAATTGTAAAAAAAGAATCATCCGGCAATTTCTAAGACGCCTTTTTTTGAAAGCCGGATTTCGATAAAAAATTAAACGTCTCAGGTTTAAAGATAGGACGACAACTCTTTCCTTTTATGGTATTGTAGTGATGAGAAATTGCCTTTCTAGCTGTATCTTAAATATCTATGAAAATTCAATCAAAATTACTGGTTGCAGGTATCCTTCTTTACGGAATGATATTCACGTCCTCCTGCGTGAAAGATTTTGATGATGGATCCGCTCTGGTCAATATTCTGATTCTGATGAACCTGTTAAATTCTGGAGTGACTGCAGCTCCGGCATCTTCCTCAGATACAATCCCGCCGATTGTTCCCGGAGCTTTTACATCTCCCACACAGGGGCCGAGTCAGATTGATTTTACCTGGACAGCAGCAACGGATGATATAACGGGCTCGGGAGCCATGAGATATGAAATCTGCATGAATCTCAATACTCCGTACTGTGATGCATTTCAAACAATTTATACAACGAGTCCGGGCGCTCTTGCCTATTCTGCGACGGGCCTTACCCCATTAACAACCTATTATTTTAAGATCCGCGCAGTAGATGAGGCGGGGAATCAAGGCCCTGCAAGTGCGGAGCTTTCTGTCACAACGACAGCTGCGGGAATTCTGAATCCTCCGTCATTCAGTCCTGTTGCCGGGAACTATGACGGAACACAGAGCGTGACAATATCGGCAGATGCGGGAGCGAAAATCTGCTACAGGACGGACGGTACGGCAGCAGGCTGTACGTCCGCAGTCTGTAATGCTGGCAGCACGGAATTTACAGGAGCTGTGACGGTGGGAATATCGCAAACAGTAAACGCCATTTCCTGTCAGACGGGCTATCCGAATTCAGCTTCTGCGGCTGCGGCATATACGATCGATACAGCTGTGCCGTCGATTGTGACGGGAACATCTGTGAGCGCGGTAAGTTCAACGCAGCTGGATATAAGCTGGGCCTCTGCCCTTGACGATACAACGCCTGTATCAAATTTGTATGAAATCTGCCAGAGCGTAACTGCAGGCGGCTGCAATACATTTACGGCATCATACAGTACGTCTCCGACGGCGAATGTTCTGGCATATAGTGTGACGACAGGGCTATCTGCGTTTACGACATATTATTTCAGAGTTCGAGCCATAGACCAGTATTCAAAAGTAGGTGTTCCGTCTGCTGAATTCAGCGGAACAACGCTTTCAGCGGGAACAGCAGCAAGCCCGACGTATGGTATTGCTGCGGGTACATACGGAACGGCACAGTCCGTGGCAATTTCAACAGCTTCGCCAGGAGCGGGCATCTGCTATACGATAGACGGTGTAACAGATCCTGTCTGTGATTCTGCTTCCGGCTGTACGACGGGAACTTCGATTGCATCGGGCGGGACGGTGAGCGTATCTGCATCTCAGACGATTCGTTCGCGGGCATGTCTTGCCGGATATTTGCCGTCAGCAGTTGTACCGTCAGCCTATGTGATTGATGCAGCGGCTCCGGCCGATGTATCGAACCTGTCAGGGGCAAGCGGAAATGGTCAGGTAACTCTCAGCTGGACAAATCCGTGGGATACAGATCTTTCGCATGTTGTCATAACTCCTCCTTTGGGCGCTCCGATCACTCTTACTGCCGGTTCGAGCACTGCAGGAGCAGTTCAGAATTATGTCGTTACGGGACTTACGAACGGAGTTCTCGGTTTGTTCAGAGTTCAGGCCGTGGATGCTGTGGGAAATACTTCCGCCGGATCGACCGTATACTTTCATGCATCGCCGAATGTGCCGGGTGCGAATACTGCATTTACAGCTGGCGGTATTACGTATAACATGAAATATGTTCCGCCTAAAACGACTTTTATCGGTAACGCCGATATAGCAACTGCCAATGTGATGAACGGTTTCTGGGCGGGTGAGACTGAAGTCACTTACGAACTGTGGGATACGGTTTACCAATGGGCAATATTAAACGGATATAGTTTTTCCAATCCCGGACAGCAGGGATCTTCAAATACAACCTGCGGCAGTCCTGTTGTTCAGGCAAATCAACCCGTAACCTGTATGGGTTATGGTGATGCCCTTGTCTGGGCGAATGCATATACTGCATGGTATAATGCTCAAACAGGTTCAGCATTTACATTCAGTTATTATACGGATGGAACATTTGCAACGCCGATTGTAAATGCAGCCGCCGCAGGAACGCCGTCATTACAGCCGGGGGCCACAGGCTTTCGCCTTCTTATAGACCGAAATGAATTCGAACTTGCAGCGCGCTATATCGCCGATTCTAATAACGACGGTGATATTATTGATCCGGGAGAATATACGCCCGGAAATTATCCGAGCGGCGGTCTGGGTCCTGTTGATACAACTTCCGCTGTCAATTCCTATCCGTTTTTAAATCCTGTTGCCTGGTATGGGGCAACAACGGCATATCCCGATGGCAATACCATAACCTCTCAGCCTGTAAAAACAAAACTTCCCAATCAGCTGGGTCTTTATGATCTTACGGGCAATGTAAGAGATTTATTTTTTGGAATGGGTTGCAATGGCGGCAGTTTTTTAGACAGCTCGTCAGTTGATTTGCTTACTGTCGGCAGATGGCAATCCTGTCTTACAGATCCCCAGGGTTATCTTGGAGTCAGGATTGCAAAAAACGAATAAATTTATGAAAACGATTTTTAAAAAAATACAGATTCTTACCAGCCTCATTTTCGGCATCTTCCTGTCCGTATCGTCCTGTACTGACTTTCCCGATACAAATGGACAGTTCCTTGCCTTTCTGGATATGCTGAACAACAATAATAATGCTGCACCCTCCGGCCTGAGCTATCCGGGAAACCCTTACACGTTTTCAAACAGCGTGACGCTGAGCGGAATTATCCCTGTATATTCAGGAAGCATCACATCGTGTACGTCTGCGACGACTCTACCGACCGGTCTTACTCTTTCACAGACCAGTTGCGAAATTCAGGGGACGCCTATTGTGGATACGCCATTTGCCGTATATCAGATCACTGCCTCAAATGATATTGGAAGCGTAACCGTGGATGTTGGAATTGTGGTAAATAATCTTGCGCCGACGAATATCAATTATGGCGGTCCGTATATTTTTACAAGAGGAGTTGCCATACCTTCTTTTGCGCCGAGTATGACTGGCACATCGAACAGTTTTGCCGTAACAGCGGGAACTCTTCCGGCAGGTCTTTTGCTTGATGGAACGACGGGTGTGATATCAGGCACGCCGACAGCGGTAACAGCTTCATCTGTCATAACAATTACAGCAACCAACGGCGGTGGCTCAGGAACAGGAAATGTAACAATAACGGTAAACGATGCGCCTCCGTCTGCATTAAATTATGGCGGAAATCCCTATGTATTTACTGTAAATGCGGGGATTACGCCGATTGCCCCTACAATAACGGGAACGCCGACGCTTTACAGCATATCGCCGGCATTGCCGACAGGTCTGGTTTTTGATACAGCAACGGGCGGAATTTCCGGCACGCCGACGGCCATAACGGCTGCAGCAAGCTATCTCATAACAGCGTCGAACAGCGGGGGATCGACGAGTTTTCTTTTAACTTTGACGGTAAACGATGTAGCGCCGACATTCACGTATGCAGGTCCGCTGACATTTACAAAGCTTGTGGCAGTGGCCACGCCGGTGACGCCGACGGGAGTGACGGGAACGCCGACATATTCCGTATCGCCCGATCTTCCTGCAGGTCTTGTTCTTGATACGGCAACGGGAGGGATTTCCGGCACACCGCTGGATACGTCTGCGGCTGCTGACTATACAATCACTGCGACAAATTCCGGCGGAAGCGCAAGCCAGACTGTAAGCATAGCAGTGAATAATCTTGCTCCTGCCGGCATCACGTATGCAGCGAGTACTTTCACAAATAATATGACAATCACTCCGTTAAGTCCGTCTGCGGGAACGGGAGGAGTTCCGGCATCATATGCGCTTCAGACGGGAACACTTCCTCCGGGCATGGCATTGAATGCAGTGACGGGAGTGATATCCGGCACGCCTGCAGTGCCGATTGCGTCCACATTCCCCGCGGCATATCCGGTAACAGTACGTGCGACGAATACCGGCGGATTTATTGATATTGCAGCGACGGTAACCATCAGCGAAGGAGCGCCGACAAACTTCAGCTATTCACCTGCCGCATTTGTTCTTGACATCGGAAAAGCAATGACCTCTGTTCCTTCTATAATCACGGGAAGCGCCACTTACAGCGCTGTTTTACCTGCCGGACTTGCCGTAAATTCAACGACAGGAGCGATCTCGGGAACGCCGTCGGGCACAGTGTCGTCCGGATATTATACAATCACGGCGACAAATACCGGCGGATCCGTAACAACGCAGGTGTACTTTGATGTGCAGAACGGTCCTGTCGTTGTGAGTACAACTCCGGCAGAGAGTACAACGGTATCGATATCTGGTCTTACAACTCTTGCTGTAGCATTTTCTCGATCGATGGATCTTACGACTATATCCGTGAATACAACGGACAATTCCTGTACGGGAAGTATTCAGATATCGTCGAATAACTTTACAACATGTTACAGGATGACGGGTTTTACGGCATCTCCTGATAACTCAGTATTTACTCTGAATCTTCATGTAAACAATCCTCTTTTTGCCGGCCTTCCTAACGTACGTTTCAAGGTTCTGACTTCAGTAAAGGATGTTACCTTTGGAACAAATCTGGCACTGCAGTATGATCAATTAAACGGTTTTGCAACGGCTGGGCCTTTAAGGCATTATAATTTTACCGGAGGATCGCTGAATGATGTGGTCAGCGGTGCAAATCCTCTGAGTCCTGCAGGCGCTC
>JAOUOA010000072.1 GCA_029880625.1 Spirochaetia bacterium | reverse complement strand
TTCATACTTTATCTTCAAAATTAGCAGCTACTACGGTTTTGTATCCTGCTTCAGAATAAATTTTTGATACTTTTCTGCAAAACAAGATAAGCTGCTCTTCAGATAATTGTTCATCCGGATAGCATTGTAATGTTTTTGCATATCCCAAAAACTCGTCCTGCCCTTCGTAATGTTCTCCATCATCTAAGTCATTGTCCACCAGTTCCGGTCGTACCGCTTTCCAGATCGACTTTTCGATGTTTTCTGTAAGGAGTTTTGTTCCGCTTCTATTGTCTAAATAAGGGTCGATAAAAATAATAAAACGCCGATCCATATTCCTGTAAGTATTTCTATATTTATCCGGATCGTCAAACATTTCCCACAATTGCAGAAAAATCTTCTGCAATTGTGTAAGATATTTTCTGAAGTGAAAAGCACTATTTTCTGCCTGAACAACTCGAAAAAACTGATTTACAACTTAATATATATTAGAGTATTTCAGGCTGTTCTATTTCCCAGTAACTTTCCCAATGGATGCTGCTTGATTTTTTACCGGTAGAAATAAAATCTTTAACAACCTGTAAAGTACTGTTTCTTGAAATGATAAGATATTCAAAAACATTATAAGTTTCGCCGCCAAAAGAAACTTCTACAATTACTTTTGAGAATTTATCTTTGTTTATTGCCAAATCCCAATCGCTTGCTCCAGGTTCGGGAAGAAATTGAATATAAAATCCGTTTTTTTCTTTACAATACACCAGAATAAGGCATGCTCCTTCAAGGCTTTTATAATAAAGGCCTGCGTCACCCGAACCGGAGTTCCAATAACCTGCACCTTTTTCCAGAATTATATTTTCAAGAAAATCTAAATTTGGAGATGCAATCTCGTTTCCGCCTGGTTCTATAATTAGAATACTCAATGAGAAATACCTTTGTTTTTGGAAATAGTTTCTAAAAGCATCAACAAACTTCCGTTTACTCTTTGGCCTTTTTTCCATACTGTCTCTTTCCGAAAGAATCGGCAGTGACGCTGATCATAATTTTGTTATCCAGTGTTTTTTATTCAACCCACTTCGCCAGATTGGTGCAGACATGATTTGCAGACTGAAATAGATATGAAACAAATATTTATTCTATTGTAAAAAACGTCAAATCTTTGGGATAAAACAATTGAGTTTCTTTGCAGAGCTGCCCATATCGTTTTTGATACTCAGCCCCCAGGCATGGCTCAATATCTCTCCTGAAGTGCTTTGTTTGTCCTGTTATTACAAGGTAACACATCTGCATGAATAAATTTTCATCTTCTCGGATAATGCTGCAAATTTCACCAGTGCCGTCTTTCTGAATCAGCATTAAAATCACATCGGCTTGTATGTCAGTATATTCTTTCAGTATTATATCCCAATCTTTTTCAATATCGTCTCCCAGTATTGATATATTATCGCCCAGCCATCTTCCGTGCGGGCTGGCCAATAACAGATGAAATGCACGTGATGCAAGCGTATATCCTAATGCACGCAGTTTGGGACTGCCTCCGAGAGAATCTGCGGCGAATCGCTCTTTTTTTGTATGATTTGCATAGTGATAATATACTCCCATGAATGAATGCTCCTTGTAAAGGGTTATTTACATGTCCTCAGAAACCAAACCTTGATTTAACGCTTATCTCTATCGAGATTGAATCACGCCGTTCGCAGCCAGTACACCCGTCAGACTCATGAGTGCAATGAGAAATACCAGCCTTTCTCCTGCTGGATAAAAACATGATAAAGCGGAAATCGCACCATAAGGGCAAAAATACCTGCGATAAAATAGGCAATGGCTTGGGCAGCAGCAATGCGCCAGACAAAGGTGGTCAGATTTGGATTTGATTTTTCCATTAAACTATGTTCTTTTTATTATGGATTTGCAAGTGATGCCTCTTTCCTGTATTCCACGATTTAATTTAATCTATTGACAAATTTTTAAAATAGCAGAAAAATATCTATAAATCTTTTTCTATGATCCATGATTATGAGCGAGAAATTAAAATATACCGATGAGCGGCAAAGTATATGGTCCTTCGAGATCCCGACTGTAGATGATCCGATTCTACTTGTGTGCCCTGAATGCAGCGAGATGGCCCGGGCATATCCCCCGGAGTCATGTGAGCATCGGGTAAAAGTGGTATGTCCGGCTTGTTCCTATGTAAAAAATGGATGGTGTGTAGAACGTCAGGGTTTATCTCATTTTCATGAAGAAGGAGATTTTTTCGGATACAAATTATGGCTTCGCATACCTTGCGCGGGACATACACTCTGGGTAGTGAACCGAAGACATCTGGAAATGCTGGAAAGCTTCGTTGCAGCCGAACTTCGGGAAAGAAATAAAAATGCAATGGGGTACAGCAATACCTCATTATTCAGCCGACTGCCGAAATGGATTAAAAGTTCAAAGAAACGTGAAAAATTATTGCTGTGTTTAAAAAAGCTGCGTCTGAAGATAGTCTGTAAATTCAAGTAGGAATAAGAGAGTTCATCAGCTCTTCCTGAAACAGACTAAAAATTGAGGGTATGATATGTTTCCCATTTTCTATCCATAAATTTTGAAATCCATTTGGGGTCCTGAAAATAAACTTTTAATACGGCCGTCGGGCAGAGGTGCATTATGGACTTGTCTTTATAGGCATCCTCCGGCGGGTCATCATCCCAGAAGTTGGGGTTTTCAATGGAATGAATTTCTGCAGATTTAATGAAAAGTTCCGAAATCTGATCATCTATATAATCCACCATTTCAAATTCATCATTATCGTAATCCTCATCGTCATCATCCACGCCTTCATCGCGGAGGCGGTTGTAGGTTAATGTGAGTTCATTGATGCCGGAACAGGCATGGTCTTCACCGTCCAGGAGTATTCCGAATGAATATGCTTTCAAGGGGTACGGGAATATTCCCGCTGTGAAGAATTTTTACATTTGCTCCGTCGGAATCGCGATCGATAACTTTGATGAATATTTCACTGCCATTTTCATCATTCTTACTGACTGCATATTTCGCAAAATATCCCATGATTACCTCGTTTGCCAGGGAAGTTAAGATATAACTGTTGTTCAGTCATACAATGTTTATTCCTTTTTCTTCTGCCATTTCTGCAATCGTTCGGCCATCTTTCCTTTTCAGACTTCTATCCGCTCCCAGGCGAAGAAGCAGGTTTACCATATCCTGATCTTTCTTTGAAATCGCCAGGGAAAGCGGACTGACGGACGCTGACAGAAAGTTGATTCCAACCTCTTTTTTCCTGATAATTTCTTCTGCTTTCGCCAGATTTCCTGATTTAATCGCTTTTGCCAGTTCATCTCGTCTCATTCCCTGTCCGGCATACTGATTGAGAGCATCCATACTGATCTGATGTCCCTTCTCTTTTAAAAGACCTGTAAGTTCAGTATTGTTTTCATTCATGGCATAGGTCCAGGCAGTATCACCCAGATCATTTTTTTCGTTTAAATCTGCCCCTGCATTCAGAAGCGCTTCGATCATATGCCGGGAACCATAGGCAGCGGCCATCATCAGAGGCGTATCGCCTCTGTAGTTTTTCTGACCAACTGTTTCCTCTGAAAGAATCTTTGCAAAGGCTTCTCTGTTCTGCTCGCAGATTGTTCTGATCAGTTCGGGAATGCTTCTATCTGTTGTATCGTATCCAGATGATGCCTGTTTCTGCACTGCTTCAGGAAATAAATCCTTCAAATCACTTCGGAGTCCGGCATGATAGACAGAACTGTTACCGTCTTCATCTTCAGCATTGGGATCTGCACCTGCAATGCGAAGAGCAGTGATCAGTTCGCGGTTTCCAGCCTTCACCGCAGAAAGAAGCGCCGTTTCTTTTTTCACTGTCTGAACATTCACGTCAGCTCCTGCAGCAATCAAAGCCAGAGCCATTTCAGTCTTTTTTGCTTCAACGGCAGCCATAAGAGCTGTTTCCCTGTCATCATTCACAATATTGATATTAACACCCTGATCCAGCAGCCATTCGGCTATTTCAAAAAAACCCTTACGGGCGGCATAAAAGAGAGCTGATCTCCCGGTTGGATTTGGCTCCAGAAGAGCTCCGTTTCTTACCAACAACTTTGCCAGCTCAAGATATCCTTGAGAAACTGCTGTTATTAAAGCAGTTCCAAGATATTCATCCTTCAGATTCAGTTTCGCACTATAATTCAGCAGCATCTTCGTCATCTGCATTCCACTTTCTTCGTCATCGCATTGTGCTGCTTTATCCAGTGCAAAGCTTCCGTATCCTTCCTGCAGATTGGGGTCTGCACCGCCTTCAAGGAGGATCTCAAGCATTTTGATATCCTTTTCATTTACGGCAATATTCAGCGGCAATGTTCCTGTTTCTGAAGGATTCGGATTGAATCCGGCCTTCAAAAGACCCTCTACAATATTGTATTTTTTTTCTCTGACCCAGTAAAGGAATGTTTCCATATTGGAAAGTTCTCTCAAAGCTTTGAATGTTTTTCCATCGGGTTCATCAGTTTCATTCTGCGAACAGTTCTTTTTCGCCTGGGACAAGGTCTTTTCAAAGACAGCCTCAAAATTTTCCACAGAGGCTTCCTGATCATTCATGTCATCCTTAGCTTCATCCCACGGAGAGTTGTAAACCCAGCTCAGTCTGGTATAGTCTGCTCCAGCATCAAGCAGCGCTTTCACCATAACGGCTGAATTATCTTCATCAACACTCATTCCGCATGCTTTATGAAGAGGCGTTTCTCTGGTGGCATTGACTCCGTTAATATCAGCTCCGAATTCTATCAAAGCTTTCACAATCTGCACATGTTCATTATCGCAGTATGCAATCAGAAGTGTATCACCGTCTATGCTGCTCGGAGCTTCGAGATCTGCTTTTGCATCAGCAAGAAGCTTCAGGGAGTTCATTCGATTCTTCTCTTTAAAATCTCCCCAGACAAGTGTGCTGTTCAGATGGGAAAGATCGTTGAGTTCAGCTCCCGCATCAATCAGGGCTTTTAGATATTGTTGATTGTCGTTATCATCCAGAGCATTCGACAGATTAGGGCAATACAGCTTGCCGTTTTCATCGGGCATATTCGGATGGATGCCTTCTTGCAGAAACTTCATGGCCAGATCAGATTCTTCAGCATAGTACAGCGCATTTTTATTATCCGAGCACAGGGCATTCATATCACAGCCGTTTTCAATCAAAAAAAGAGCCGCATCAGCATTATTACTTTCTGCAGCAAACATCAAAGGAGTTTTCCCTTCCCAGTTTCTTGAATCAATATTGGCACCGTTTGCGAGAAGGGATTTGATCTGTTCCATGTCTCCGCATGAAGCAGCGCGAAGAAGTTCTGCGGAATTTTCGCTGCTATCATTACTTATTTTCAGGATTTCGCACAGTTCAGTATTGCCCTTTTCCAGGGCTGCATCATATGCAATGCATCCCCATTTATTTTTCAAAGACGAATCTGCGCCGTTTTCCAGAAGAAGCGATACCATTTTTTGATTTTCTTCAGCAGCGGCAATCATGAGAAGTGTTGAGCCGCTTTTATCTGAAAGATTCGGATTGCCTTTATAACTCAGGCATTTCAAAAGCAGGTTTTTTTTGCCTTTGGACAGGGCAAAATGAAGCATCGAATCTCTGCTTACCGCTTCTGCATTTGGGTCTGCGCCTCCTTCCAGAAGGATGTCCGTGATTTTTTTTCTTGTTTCTACTTTTTTCTTTTTTCCCTCATCTTTATCTTCTATTGCTGTTTCAAGATTCTGTACAAGAGGTATATTTTGATAGTTATCCGGTATATCAGGATCTGCACCCATCTCCAGAAGTTTTTCCGCTGCCTCCGGATGATTCCAGTTGATGGCTGTCATGAGAGCCGTATCTCCGCCGTCGTCACGCGCATTGATTTGGGCTCCGGATTTTATAAGAAATTCAATGATCTCAGGATGGTTCCCTTCCGTTGCTCGGGTGAGAGGCATTTCCTTTGAACTGTCCTCTCTGAAATTTACGTCTACGCCCAGAGAAACAAATGCCTTTACAGCCTCCAGATTTCCTTCCTTGCATTTGTCCATGAACTGATCCAGGGCTCTTTCATGTTTCACGTCTTCAAGACATCCAAATGCGCGCAAAATACGGCGCGGATCATCTGACGGCATTTCCGCAGTTTCTTTATTTTCTTTTACAGCTTCGCGTTTCAGATTAAACAAACGCCTGGTGCCGGAATCTTCAGAATTAGCAGAATCGTCTTCGTCATCATCTTCTTCCGGAAGTATTTTCCAGTCTTCATCCCAGACAAGAGGAGGCAGATCCCAATCCGCAGCTTCTTCTGGATAATCAGGCTCATAGGGATATGCCTGTCCTTCATACAGGTGCTCGAGCCAGGCCGAATCCGTGGTTTTGATTTTTATCCTTACGCCTGGCCAGATACTGGTATGATTTAAATATTCAATAACCTGACTTTTCTGTAAAGTATCTAAATCGGGAACTTCTTCATTCTCCAGTTCTTCAACAAAAAAACTTTCAATGAATCCCTTTGCCGTTTCCTGATATGCATCAGATTCAGAATCTATATCATTTTCCTGCATGTATTTATGAAGTGTCATGGCGATCTTTTCTTTGCGGTCTTCAAATCCCCAGTCATTGAGATGTTCAGTTATCAGATTCAGGACGTTCGATTCTGATAAGAATTCAATGTCTTCATCGGGATTGAATTGGTATACAAGAATTTCAGCCTCGTTCCCTTCCACCTTCTCAATCTTTGCGAAAGCAGAAAGAAAGCTCATGAAATCCGTATATTTAAGAGGCGATCCATGGCGTTTAAAATCAGATTTGAAAGCTGCAGCACCAATACTTGATATTTCATCATAGTTTAATCTGGCTCCGCTTTTGGAAGAGGACGTAATCTGATGGATCATTATGCACTCTTCGTCCATTGTTGTAATAAACCCCATCTTTCTTTCGCCGTCATTCCCTTCCGCTATAACAGGAAGTCCGATCAGCTCTGCAGCGCTGCTCTTATTGATCTCCACGCCTGATATGGGCGAAGCTACGCAGTAGGATCGAATGCTGAAACGTGGATGCCAGATGATTTTCGGAAATTTAGCGGTTACGCTGTCTTCACTTTCGGGTTCCATGTAAACCATACAGGGAACGGGCATAAATCCGTCAGATTTTTGAATATTGGTATCCAACGGTCCATCTTCCTTTTCAGAATCATCTTCCAGAATGGGGTCGCACTCTTCGTAATAACCGGCCACATCAAATGCAGCGGAATCCCAGGAGGCTCCTTCTTTCAGATGCTGAATCCATGCAGGATGTGTAACTTTAATTTGAAGAATTCCTTCCAGCCAGATTTTCGTATTGTCCCAGTACGGGTGATCGTAATCATCTGCTGCTTTATCAGGCACATCGTATATAAGTTCTGTGCATTTTACTTCCTGAACAAAACCGCGGGCATATTCATGCATCCAGGATTCATCAAGAAGGGAATTAAAATCAACGGCTCTTTTCAGCGGATCCTTGCCTTCTGCCTGATCGTGCAAAACCATAAGCACGAATCCTGGAGTTTCATGGATGATCATGCTGTCCGGATGAACAACTTTTACATTCAGCTTAACGGTTGTTTCATCGATGAGTTTTTCAACTCGAATTTTGTACAGTGTCGACATAAGAGATTCCTCAAATCTTCAGAAGACCCTCTGCATCCTTTCTGTAAGATCCGTCCGGATACAGTTCAAGGTATTTCTTTAGAAGGTTTGTATTAGCAGTTTTGCTATAATGTGCTTCTGCGGACTCCCAAATATTATCTTCGATCATATCCGCATCCATTCCGGCCTCTTTTGATATGAGGTAATGCGAAATTGCTTTTTCAAATTCATTCAGAAAAAACCAGCAGGCTCCGATGCTGTTTTCGCATTCTGCTTTTTCCTCGGGATATTTTTCTGAAAGCATTTGATTTGCTTTGATTGCAGCTTCATAGTCGCCCTGTATGAGCATCTGACTGGCTGCATTAAACTGCTTTTGCATATCGTTCTGATGCATTCCTGCAAGGAGCTGATCCTGCATTTTTTTTACAGCTTTCGAATTGATGCCTTTTCCAGGTTCATTAGAAATCTGTGCATATACCTGTTGCGTGGAATTACCTTTGAGAATTTTCTGAATAAAGTTTTTCATTTAGACTACCTCATATTATTAAAAATCAGGATTCTCTGCAGCTCCGGGAAATAAGCGCATCATATCCCTTCTGTATCAAAAGATTTTAGCCCGGCATCTTTATTAAGGAATACCATTATACAATCAAGCTGCAGATAAATCCTCTTAATTTATAAAATGAGAATAAAATTTTGAAATTTTTATCTGAATTGATACATAAATTTAAATGAAATGATAAAATAAAAAAAAACACAACAAAAACTTATACATTGACACAACAAGAAATAAAGAAAGAAGTTGCATTATGATTGGAAAAATGATTAAAAATATCGGAAAATTTTTTAAGGATACAATTATTGAATCCTGTGCCGCTCTTGCGGATCCGGAAACAAGCAGGGAAGATCTCGATGAAGCAATCGAAGTGATCACCTCACTTTCAGATGAGTTTGATATTTACAATGATAAAGAAAAACTAATGGTTGCCACTCAGGCTTTTACCGTTCTTGCAGATGTTCTGTCAAGGGATTCAGAAGAGCTTGTTTCAACAGCCCTTCAGGGAATCGGCGAAATCGGAGCTGTCAATCGGTACGAAATGAATAAAGGCATGATATCCAATTTTATTGAAAAGCGCATGCATCTCATTACAGATTCCAGAATCAAAGTTAATGTCAACGCAGCCAGATGCTTCAGCATGTACACGGATGTGATTCCAGGGGAACTGAATGAAAAAATGGCACATGAATTTTTGAAAAATCTAAATCACGAATCTTCTGAAATTAGATCCACAGCTGCATTCTGGGTAGGCGGCCTGGATAAATGTGAACATATTACTTTTAACAGACTGATCCCTCTCCTTGACGATCCTGCTGCTGAAGTAAGGTCCCATGCGACATCTGGACTCCATATGGCCCATACAGGAGAAGAAAAAATCAGCGACAGCCTTGCGGACAAACTCATTGATCTTCATAAAAATGATCCCGATCTTGAAGTAAAAAGGACCACAGCCGACAGCCTGGGCAAAATGTGCAAGCATAGAGAAGATGCCCTTGATGCATTGATTGAGTCATTGAATCATCAAGACAGTGAAGTTCGTCACTTTTCAATTTTTGCTTTGTCCGACTTTGGAAAGAAAGCCTCTAAAGCAGTTCCATTTCTGATTCCTTTTCTGGATAATAAAGAACACCAGGAAGCGGCGGCATCTGCGCTGAACTCCATTCGGACACCTGAGGCTGTAGATGCATTGAAAAAGAAAAAACTTTATGATGAAGATGCGTATTACGATGACGATGATGACGAAGACTGAAAATCAACCTGAAAATAAATCAATTATGAAAATCTTGCTACATAAAACTTCTACTGCA
>JAOUOA010000574.1 GCA_029880625.1 Spirochaetia bacterium | reverse complement strand
AAAAAAATACCGCGTTATCTGTTTTTATAAAAAAAAATCATGACGTCATGCAGAAGATCTATCCCCTTCCTATCATTCGCAAATTTCTTCAGATGGACTGATATTCTGTCCCGGAAATGGCGCGTTTAAATGTCTGTGAAAAAGAACAAATACGGAAATGACAAGAATCAGAATCGTTGAAACATTACGGAATATTTTATTTTGAAAAATGTCAATTCGCTTTTCCTGCCCGCTTAAAATCTGAAACAGAAGAAGAGCGGGAACGGTTCCCATAACAAAAGAAAAAGCCATGATGCTTCCACTAAATACTGAACCGGATGTTGCAGACAGAATCCAGACTGGATAAAGAACAGAACAAGGAATGAGAGCGCTTAATATTCCTGCAAGAGCAGTTGAAACAGATGAGGGAATCTTTGAGTTTTGTTTTATTTTTACAATCCATGAGGAAAGTTTTTTAAAAAATTTCGGAGTCTTGATTTTTATATTAAAAAGAAATACAGATGCGTAAACCAGAAGCAGCGCAACAGCTGCATATATGGAAAAATTCTGAACGGAGACAAGAATTCCCGCCCGATCCAGCAGCGGCCCTGCAAAACCGAGCATCCCGCCTACGAAAGTGTACCCGGCTATTCGTCCCGTCTGATAGGAATATGAGTTTTTTCTAAACAGCAGATGAACCGGTCCGCACATAAAAAAACAGTGCGCAAAAGAAGAAAGCCCGGCAATAAATGCACCTGCATAAAAAAAAGAAAAGTTAATTTGATTTAAAAATTCCATATAGATTTAGAATTCAATCTTTCAGTATTTATTCTGATATTTATTACGACTGTAAATTCACTTACAGGGAACAATTTTTCTGTATATCAACAATCATTCTGCCGCTGCAGTTTTAAGATCAGGATAACAGTAAATTCATCATGCAGATAAATTATATTTTTAGCATGTTTTGCAATACATCTGAATCTTTAATGCTAAAAATCACCTCCTGCAATCATCATGATTGAACACGCCAGAAAATATTCCCATCAATTTTCCGATGTATGAATCAAGCTGTTAAGATCTTTCCAATTCAATTCATCCTTTCAGTCATCATCTTCATGCATAATCCTTTCAGAAGGGCCTTTCATATCATCAAACTGCCCGTTTTTTAATGCCCATAAAAACAGCCCTAGAAAAATTAAACCGATCAGTGCAGCAACCGGGATTAAAAATAAAATCGCTTCCATTAAACTCCCCTCCATCGAAAATAAATTGATGATCCTACAACGGTCAGAGAGCTGACAGACATAAAAACCGCACACCATACCGGAAGAAGATATCCCAGAGCAGCAAATGGAATCGCAATTAAATTGTAACCCAGAGAAAAAATAAGATTCAATCGAATGGTAAACATGGTTTTTTCTGAAATTCTTTTTGCCGTTAAAAGATCATATGGATCATTATTCAATAAAATAACCTGAGCATGCTCAAGCGAAAGCGGCGCCCCCCTGGAGAGAACCACAGAAACGTCTGCTGCTGAAAGAGCTACTGAATCATTGTAACCGTCGCCCATCATGCAAACAGCTTCTTTTTCTGCAATCGTTTCAATCATTTTCTGTTTTTCTTCCGGTTTCAATTCAGAATAAACATGAGTTTCAGGCAATAAAAGCTCTTTTCCCACCGCCTCAGCCGCAGATCTGCTGTCTCCTGTGAGAATATATACGTTTCCTTCCTGCATTAGAATTTCGGTTGTTTCTTTTGAGGAGGGACGCAGAGAATCTTTCAGTGCAAATGCAGCGTAAACTATATCATTTTCAGAGAAAAAAATGCAGGAACTGTCCAAATTCTCTGACAAAAATGCCCGAATCTTTGCATCCGGTTCATCATTTTTACTGAATATAAAATGATAAGATCCCAGTTTACTGATTTTTCCAGCGTGATTCATTTCAAGACCTCTGCCCGGATGATTTTGAACTTCTGAAAGATCGATTTGAATTTGATGGCACTCATCCGGAAATTCTTTTTCAAGAAAGGATCTGATAGAACGGCCTGAAGGATGAGAAGATCCATATTCCATTTTATAAATCACAGCAGGAATATCCTTTCGGTCTGAAAAAAAAGAATAATTTATAACAGAAGGCGATCCTTCTGTAAGTGTGCCTGTTTTATCAAAAAAATAATTTTTAATACCTTGCATTTTTTCCATTACGGCACCGTCGCGAATTAAAATTCCCTTTTTCAAACCAAGAAAAATACCGGAACCCACCGCAGTCGGAACAGAAAGAGCAAGAGCACATGGGCAGCTGATGATTAAAACAGCGATTGCGGATAAAACTGCCCCGGAAAGTCCCTGCGATAAATAACAATAATTTAATAAGAAAGAAAAACCTGCAATAATAAAAATCCCGTAAGAAAACCAGGGAACGATTTTCAGAGTAATCTTTTCAATATCTGCCTGGGAATTTCCGGAGGATC
>JAOUOA010000573.1 GCA_029880625.1 Spirochaetia bacterium | reverse complement strand
TATGATCTATCATGCTGGTTTTTTTAGATTTTCATGTAAGGAAGTTACTTTTTTTTTCGTGCAATAATATGGTATTTTTAATCCGAAGTTTAGATGCGAAAAATCCATGCAAAATCAATTTTAAAAGTATGATTTACTGTAAAGTCAATTAACAGAAGTTTTTGAACAAATCGTTTTAATTATTATAAAGATAAAATTATATGGAAATACATTGTAAACATCAAAATGAAGTTTGTGTCTTTTTTCTTGAAGGCGAGCTTCTTGTCAATAATGCAATGGCCGTTGCAGGAATGATCCGATCCAAAGGATCAGATTATGATGTTTACGCATTAAACCTCAGCGGAGTCGAAGCCATCGATACAGCCGGAGTTCAGGCGCTCATGCATTTAAAAAAGGATTTTACCGAACGAGGAAAAGTTTTCAAGCTGATTGCCCATAGCGCACAGGTTATCCAGTTTTTTGATCTATACGGACTGGCTCCTTATTTCGGAGATAAAATTCACGTAAAATCAGAAGACATGAAAAACTATGCTTTTTCCTACGGAGTAAGGAAAAGCGAAGTTAATGAGAATATCTCAATTGAAGAGAAATAATTAAAGAAAAATAAAATGAGCAATGATGTACAAATAGATCCTGAAGTTCTGGAAACATTTCTTATAGAAGCCAATGAGCATCTGGGAGAAATTGAATCCAGGCTTTTAAATTTTGACAGTTCCGTGGAACTGGATTCTGATGAACTCAATTCTCTTTTCCGCAGTTTTCATACAATTAAAGGAACTTCTGAAATGTTTGGGTACAAACACGTTTCAGAATTTACCCATACAGCAGAAACTCTTCTTGTAAGCGTAAGAAACGGCGAAATCCCTCTTACGGCAGAACTGGTTGAAGTCCTGCTCAAGTGCAAGGATCACATCATAGAACTGCTTTCAATCTCAGAGTCTGATTTTCAGGACCGGTCCGATCTTCGTGAATATGGCGACAGTCTGGTTGATATCTTAAACGGATTTGGAAAAGGACAGACTCATGCAAAAACAGCTTCTCCTGTAAAGCCTGCAGCTGCGGCGCCGGAAATCAAGGGTCCGGTCAACTGGGGAATTATGCTGAAATTTAAAAGCGATCTTTTTCTCCATGGTCTGGATCCCTTTCCCATCATCCGTTACCTCCGAAACATGGGGGAAATTATCCGGATTAAACTCGATCCTAAAAACATCCCCACAAAGGGCGAGTTTAATGCAGAAAAATGCTATCTGATCATATATATTAAGTTTCATAGCGAAGCAAAAGAAAAAGACATTCTGGAAAATTTTGAGTTTATTCAGGATGACTGCGATATTTCAATCCGGAATCTCGACGCAAAAGGCGCAGACCCATCCGATTCTTCTTTTGATGAAACTCCGTCTGAATCCGGAGAAAGTCTGGTGCAGGAAAGTTCAGAGACCTCTTCTGAACCGGCCGGAACATCTTCCGGTGAAGATGAAATCACTCCCAATGCCCCTGTGGGAAGCGATGCTGCAAGCAGAATGGCTCAGCTCAGTTCCCGAAAATCTGAAGTTGCAGTCGATCAGAACCGCGTAAACCGCTCATTCCGCGTTGATTCCGAAAGAATCGATCATTTAATCAATCTTGTAAGCGAGCTTGTTATGTCAGGCGCCACCATTGGACAGATTTCATCCGATGAAGACAGTACAACAATGATAGAAGCGAGCGATCAGTTGTCCCGGATCATTACCGATATCCGGGAAAGCACTCTCAGGCTTCGCATGGTTCCTGTAGGCGGCGTTTTTAACCGATTTAAAAGAGTCATCCATGATTTAAACCGCGAGCTTGAAAAAGATGTGAACCTGCATCTTCGAGGCTCTGAAACAGAACTGGATAAATCCGTAATCGAGCAGATCACAGATCCTCTCATGCATTTAATCCGTAATTCTCTGGATCACGGCATTGAATCCAGGGAGATCCGTCAAAAAAGAAACAAGCCCCTCCAGGGAAATATTTATCTCGAAGCCTATAATGAGGCGGGAGATATCATTATTGAAATCCGTGACGATGGAGGCGGTCTCAATAAAGACAGGATCTTTGCCAAAGCTGTTGAAAAGGGCCTGGTTGATAAATCCAGAGCCATGAATGACGCAGAAATTTACAGCTTGATTTTTGAACCTGGATTTTCCACAGCCCAGAAGGTCACCAATATTTCCGGCCGCGGCGTCGGTCTTGATGTTGTCAAAAGAAATATTGATGCATTGAACGGAAATGTAGGCGTTGCTTCGGTAGAAGACGAGGGAACAACCTTCCGCATAAAGCTTCCGCTTACCCTTGCCACCATCGACGGATTTCTCGTAGAGGTCAGAGGCGTGAAATATGTAATTCCTCTGGATACGGTCAGCGAATGCATTGAATTTTCCGGATCGGATGCAGGCCACCAGACAAGAAATATTATTAATATCAGAGGAGAAATCC
>JAOUOA010000071.1 GCA_029880625.1 Spirochaetia bacterium | reverse complement strand
TTTATTAAATTTCGCAAGTAGCAGATTATGCAGAATATTGAAACCTTTAACGAATTGAACCTCAATTCATCTCTTTTAAAAGCCCTGAAAGAAGTGGGCTATGAAAAACCCTCGCCCATACAGGAGAAAAGCATACCTCCATTGCTTGAGGGACAGGATATTATCGGACAGGCACAAACGGGCACGGGAAAGACAGCCGCTTTTGCGCTTCCTTTGCTGAACCGGCTTGATTTTTCTCTACATACTACTCAGATTCTTGTCCTGACTCCTACACGCGAACTTTCCATTCAGGTTTCTGAAGCTTTTCAAACTTATGCCAGACATCTTGAAAATTTTCATGTTCTTCCGGTTTACGGAGGACAGGACATCAAAATCCAGCTGAAAAATTTAAGAAGAATTCCTCAGGTCGTTGTAGGAACACCGGGACGTGTGATGGACCATCTGCGTAGAAAAACCCTGAATCTTGCATCTTTAAAAGCTGTGGTTCTGGACGAAGCTGATGAAATGCTAAGGATGGGATTTCTGGAAGATGTGGACTGGATTCTTGGACATGCTCCTGATTCCAAACAGGTTGCTCTTTTTTCTGCCACCATGCCGGCTCCGATCCGAAAGGTTGCTCAAAAACACATTAAGAATCCTGTGGAGATTAAAATTGATTCTGGAACAACAACCGTAAAGGCAATTGATCAGTATTACTGGCAGGTCAGCGGCGTTCACAAGCTGGATGCAATCACACGGATTCTTGAAGCTGAAGAGTACGAAGGGATTCTCATATTTGTCAGAACAAGAAATGCAACTGTGGAACTTTCTGAAAAATTGGAAGCAAGAGGACATACCTGCGCCGCTCTAAACGGCGATATTACACAGGCCAGACGGGAAAAAATTGTTGAACAGCTCAAAAATAAAAAAATAGACATCGTAATTGCAACGGATGTTGCCGCGCGCGGGCTGGATGTAAAACGAATTACGCACGTTATTAATTTTGATATTCCGGGAGATGTGGAAACCTACGTTCACAGAATCGGAAGAACGGGCAGAGCCGGAAGAAAAGGAAAAGCGATCTTATTTGTTTCTCCCCGCGAAACAGGTATGTTGAAAAGTATTGAAAAAGGAACCAGGCAGAAAATTGAAAGAATGCAGCTGCCCGGACCCGATGCCATCGCAGATCTTCGTATTGGACAATTTAAAAATTTAATCAGAGAAACCATCTCATCGCAGAATCTTGATTTCTTTTACGATCTGGTTCGTCAGATTCAGCAGGATGAATCTCTTACCATAGAGAAATTATCTGCTGTCCTTGCTTATCTTGTGCAGAAGGACAGGCCCCTCCGGCCTCAATTTAAGGAGATAAAAGAAGAGAATTTTTCAAAAGATAAATCCAGAAAAAAATCAGATAAGAAACTGGACAGGAAGTCAGAAAACGTTCAGAAGAAAAAAAATAAAGAAAAGCCTTCTCATGATGCGGGGATGGATCTTTACAGAATTGAAGTTGGGAAAGATCACGGGGCAACTGCGAGAGAAATTGTGGGAGCGATTGCAAATGAAGCGGGGATTGAAGGCCGGTACATCAATAATATCAAGATTCATTCTGATTTTTCGGTACTGGAACTTCCCGAAGGAATGCCCAAAGAAATCTTTCAGCATTTGAAGAAAGTACGTGTATGCCACCGGCCTCTTAAAATTCATGCAGCAAAAGACGGCGATTTTTTTGAATCAGAAAAGAAAAAAAAGAAACCTTCAAAACATGGAAGAAAGGAAGGCCGGAAGGGCAAATGACAGTCTGCAGAGTCGCCTCTGCAGCGTACCCATTGTTTTTTTAAAATTTCTTCAAATTTAATCAATACAGTTCGGGGCTTTGAATACAAAGTATAGCCGGATGGATTAGATCTTCTGTTGCATAAACCTTCTTCCATTTATTTATAATCTGAGAATGCTTCGGAATCATTTTATAATTTTATAGCAGGGAACGTATGCAGTGCTTCCAGGGAGCTTCATACGGTTTTGGTTAACAAAGGATGCAAGAAGGATATCCATGGATTCCATGATTTCTGCATCGCCGCGAATTTCAAAAAGGCCGTATTTTTCAATTGCTCGTATCCCGTGATCCTTTACATTTCCTGCTACCAATCCGGAAAAAGCTCTTCTTAAATTGGCTGCAAGTAGGTGCGGTTCCTGATCTTTGTGCAGAGCAAGATTTTTCATTTGTTCATGCGTGGGCTGAAATGGCTTTTGAAATTCATGGCCAATTTTCAGCCGCCAGTTAAAATAGAAGGCATCATCATTCAGTCTTCTGAATTCGCGGACTATTTTTATCCCTTCGCGAATTTCTTTTGCAACACGAGAAGGATCTTCGATTATGATTTTATAGCGTTTTTGCGCACTTTCGCCAAGAGTCTTTTGTATAAATTGGTCAATTCTTGAAAAATATTCTTCTGAGCTGGCAGGGCCTGTGAAAATTAACGGAAACGGTATGTCGGAATTGTCAGGATGCAGAAGAATTCCCAGAAGATATAGGATTTCTTCTGCTGTACCGACTCCTCCAGGGAATACAATGATTCCATGACCGACCCGCACAAAGGCCTCAAGCCGCTTTTCAATGTCTGGCATGATGACCAGTTTGTTGACAATTGCATTGGGTGATTCTGCAGCAATGATTCCGGGTTCTGTTATGCCCAGATACTGACCGCCGTTCAGACGCTGTTTTGCCTGGCCTATGGTTGCTCCCTTCATTGGACCTTTCATGGCTCCGGGGCCGCATCCCGTGCAGATATCAAGACCGCGAAGGCCCAGCTGATAGCCTACATTCTTAGAATAGTCGTACTCTTTGCGTGAAATGGAATGGCCGCCCCAGCATACTACCGTTGTAAGTCTTGTCAGCGGATGGAGGATATTTGCATTTCGCAGGATATGAAAAACTGCATTTGTGATGCCTTCGGATGTTTCCAGATTAAAATTTGCATTGTTGCTGATGTCATCATTTACGTAGATAATGTCGCGAAGAACGGCAAAGAGATGCTCATTAATTCCTTTAATCATTTTCCCATCGACAAAGGCAACTGATGGAGCTCCTTTAACTTCCAGTTTTATGCCCCGTTCTTCCTGAATTACCTTGATTTCAAAAGATTTATAGCGTTCATACAGCTCCTTCCCGTCATCCAGATAACTGCCTGAATTCAGAACTGCAAGAGAACAGTTGCGAAATAGACTGTAAAGACCACCTTTGCTGGTATCAAGAAGTTTGCTTACTTCAAACTTTGACAATACCTCAAGGCGTCCTTTGGGAGAAATGCGTCCGTCAACAATATCGTACTTCATGGAATTCGATCACTTGAAAGTATGTGTATTTTATCTCTGTCAATTATGTCTATAAACAATTTTTTTCAATCCAGATCCAGTTTTTCCAGGTCAATATCACGCATTCCTAGAAGATATAATATCGAGTCAAGCCCGAGTGTTGCAATGGAATGTCTGGCTTTTTCTTTAACAATGGGTTTTGCATGAAATGCAATTCCAAGGCCGGCTATGGAGAGCATGGGAAGATCGTTTGCGCCATCACCAACGGCAATTACCTGTTCAGGATTGATTCCTTCTTTTTCAGCAAGTTGAATTAATAGTTTCGCTTTTTGATTCCCGTCAATGATGCTGCCTTTAACTTTGCCGGTCAGTTTCCCATTTTTAATATCCAGCTCATTTGCATATACATAATCAATGCCGATTGTTTCTTTCAGATGGTTTGCAAAATAAGTAAATCCGCCAGAAAGGATCGCTACTTTGTAGCCAAAATGACGGAATGTTTTAATTAATTTCTCGGCGCCGTCGGTAAGGGGAAGCTTTTCGGCAATCTCTTTCAGCACAGATTCTTCCAGTCCCTCAAGAAGCGCCATACGTTTGCGAAAACTTTCAGAAAAATCCAGCTCTCCCCGCATGGCAGATTCTGTAATGGCTGAAACCTGTTCGCCGACTCCCGCTCTGAGAGCCAGTTCATCGATTACTTCAGTCTGAATCAAAGTAGAGTCCATATCAAAACAGACAAGGCGGCGGCTGCGTCTGTATAGATTGTCCTCCTGAACGGCCACATCAATACCCAGATTTTGTGAAACCTTGAAAAATTCGCCATGCATGGCTGGAACATCGTCTGCCTGGCCGCTGAGGGTCAGCTGAATGGAAGCTCCGTGGCGGTTGGTTTCTGGTTTTGCAAGTGAAATCCTTCCGGAAAGTCTTACAATTTCTTCAATATTAAAACCAAGTTTTGATACGATCTCGCTGACGCCTGCCAGATGCCGTGCTGTAATCTGGCGTCCGAGAAGGGTGACAATATGACGGGGGCGTCCCTGACCCGCTACCCAGCTTTCGTAATCTTCTTCCGATACCGGGGTAAAACGAACTATTAAGTTGAGTTCGTGACCTTTAAAAAGGAGGTCCTTGAAAAGAGAACAACCTGAAAGCTCTGAGGACGATTCAATTAAAAGCCCCAGAGACAGGGCATGATGATTTACAGACTGACCGATATCAAGAACGGTTACGTTATATTTCGCAAGGACGCCTGTTATCTCAGCAGTAATGCCCGGACGGTCCTGACCTGAGATTGTAATAAGAACAATTTCTTTCATAATGAGAATACAGAGTTATGGCCCTGATCATTCAAGTATTTTTTGATCGATTCATTAACGAATGGATTATGGGATCTGAAGTTGTTGTAAAATGACTGCTCTGAAACGGCTGGTTGGTCAGGAATTCACTTTTATATCGTTTTTCAGTTTAGAAACTGTAGAATTACTTTCTTTTCGCCTCAAGGGTTTTCATCATATCTTTTAACTCTTTCTGGTTGAGAGCCTTTTCATATGCCTCCGGAAACCGCAGGTAGTCGTAAATATATTGTTTATCAATTTTAATAATATCTTCATCGATTTTAACGTCAGCGCCTAATTTTTTGAGATTTTTCAGAAGTTCTTTCCGGTAGGATTTGACATCAATTATAAGATTTTCAAAATTCTGATCAACTTCAAAAAATGCTTTTATAAACGATTCATTATTGAGGATCCCTTTGTAAACTTCAGGATGTTTCCTTTTTGCATGGGTAAGATAGGTGAGTATGAAAATTTTAAATTCACGGCCGCTGTAAATATTTCCAAAGGGCAGAGCTAAATAGCTGATCGCGGAAGTTTTTTTTGATGAATGATGAGAGTCATTCGCATAATATTTTCGAATGTCATGCATTGCTTTCATTCCCTGGTAATATGCGCTGAATTCTTCAAGAAGGCCGTAAATTCCCAGGTTTTGCGTCGAATCATACGGAGTTTTTGAATTAATATATATATCAATTCTGGCTGATGACGGAAGGTTTTTAACTTTTAAATAATCAGGAAGAAATGGTAAAATTTTTTTTGACGGGAAAATTTCTGAAGGATGAACAAATAAAAAATCTTGTTTTTTAATATAAATGGAGGTGGGCATTTTAATTGTATTGCCCCGCAACAGATCCTCAACCGATGGAGAGACGCCGCTCAGATTCATAAGAACAGGTCCAACGGTACTGTCCAGGCTGTGATGGCATTCATGGACCATGGTTTGGAAACTTGCCATGATGCTGTCTTTTCTGTTGTCGGAAAAATTGCCGTTATGAAATTTCATGATATCATATTTGCATCGGGAGAGGATATAATATGCATCAGGAGAATAATTTTTAGCAACATATAAAACAAAATTCGTATCGGATGATTTTGGATTGTAATTTTTTTTCAGGTGAGAAGTATTCATGTCTCTGTACAGAAATTTTTCTGAAGTTTTCTGAAATGAAAAATCCTTATTTCTAGAATTCCCTCCGTAAATTATTACTGTGGAATTTTTACTGCCTCCTGGAATGGGGAAACTCTGGCCGAAAACAGAACTGGAAATGAAAAATAGCAGTAAAATAAATAATGAATATTTCATATCTGAAATTATTGAATAAATAACAAAAATGTCAATCAAAAGTATCCGGTTTTCAGAAACAATTTTCCGAAAAAGAGATGCAGCATACTTAAATCAATTTATAGCTGTCGGGAATATGAGAGAGAAAAAATTTAAATCCTGCAAAAGAAGATTTTGGAATCAAACTTGATGACAGGAGCGGACATGCTGGTTCTTCGCAGGAAAACAAGTTAAATGCAGGACAGTTTCATACGTGAAAAATCTTTCATGATTCTGAATTCAGGCGTCAGATTTTTTTATCCCTAAAACTGCACGCCCTTTATCCGAAAATGAAATTTCGACCTTATCGCCGGCATCAAAACGGGTGAATGTGGTAACATCGACGGTATATTCTTTATCCAGAAATGTAATAAAATGCAGATTACCGTATCTTCCCATGGCTTCTCTTTTTTTCTGGATGGTACCGCATTGAACATTTTTGATTCCGCTTTTCAGATCATCCCTTGTCCAGATTTCCAGAATGAGGGCCGCAACGAGCAGTACAGGGCATACAAAAATAGCGAAAATTAGAGCTCCCACAGATCCCAGCCAGAGTGTGCCTGTCAGTTTTTCTGAAAGACTTAATTTTTCGCCCAGAGAAATGATTACTGCGGCAACCATCAAAGCATCCACCCAGTAGATGATGAGCGTCCCGGCTGTCAGCTTTAACCTGCGATGCGTCCGGATTCGGCCTGCAAAGGTGCCCAGCATTCCCCCGGTAAACAAACAGAGAATTCCGATGATACCTGAATGCATTGGACTATATTGAAAAGGATAGCCAAAAGATTCTGCCTGCATTTGTAACGAATATAAATCCGCAAGGAATAAAATGATCCATGGCGGAATAAAAGCGATAAAACCTTTTAGAATAGGATGCAGATACATAATAAATTTTCTTTTCAGCCCTCATGTTGATTTAAGTCATTGAATATTATATATATTGTAGAGATTTACCGTAAAATTTTAATTGTATGACTGTTCTTATCCAGTGATTTCATCTGTTTCAGAAATTTTTTTATTTTATTATCTGAGAGCGCATGATCTGTTTTGATTATGAATTCGATGTGATATTTATCTTTTTTTTCTGAGTTGTTTTCAGAGCGGAGTATTATATCTGAAAAGTGAGCCATGTCGGCTCTATGCACTCTGTGTTCAATGTGAAGTTTTTTTATTTTGGAAAGAATCATTTCCGGATTTTCACATTGAGGTATCGTTACGCTGATTTCAGGAGATTCATGTTTCAGATTCAGCGATTTTTCAAGTTCTGGAAACATATTTTCCAATTCCTGATAATATTTACCGACGATCTCACGGTTTTCTTCCGGATCGGAGCCGAAAGCGGATGTGAAATACCGGAGACGGAACCGAATGAGCATAATTGTTTTCGGCAGAATGGAATGGTAGACTATTGTCCCGGGATTTTTTTTCTGAAATTCATACTTGAACTGTAACAGATCGCGGCATATATTTTCTTTTAAGAATACGGATTCATCTTCATAGGAAATATAAAGAGAAGCATTTTTTCCTGTGTCAGCAGTCCTGCATGAAAATGTTAACAATAGCAGGAATATAAGAATGTTCATAAACATATAGATTCTCGAATCTTTCGTATAGCCACTTTATTTCCCTTTCGTTATTTGTCCTGTATATACCCGGCTTTATTTCTGAACAGGTATGCGCTTACGGCTCCGGCCGCTGCGCCTGCAAGATGACCTTCCCAGGAAATCCATGATTGAAGCGGCAGAATCCCGTAGACGAGTCCTCCATACATGGCAACAATCAGAATTGCAATTAAAATGGATTTTATGTTTTTTCTGAAGATCCCGCTGAAAACCAGAAAGGATGCAAAACCGTAAATCAGGCCGCTTGCGCCGATATGCATTGCATTTCGTCCGAAGCTCCATACAAGCAAACCTCCCAGGAACCATACCGTCAGAAATACATGAGGAGAAGTTTTTTCATAAAAAAAAAGGATTACAAAAAGAAGAAAGAAAACAGGGAACGTATTGGAGATAAGATGAATAAAATCTGCATGGAGCAGGGGCGAAAAAAGGATCCCCGGCAGGCTTTCGGCGGTTCTCGGCAGAATGCCGAATTGGTTCAGATCTGCAGGATAAAAAATATCGATCAACCGAACGGCCCACAGTAATGCAGTGAAAGCCAGCGATATTTTAACGGCTTTCATCATCACTGATTCTTTTTGCTGAGCGAATCCATTTCCATCATTTCATCTTCAATTTCATATACGAGCTTATTGAAGTAGTCGGAGCGTTTTAATTCTCTAGTTCTTTCCAGAGGCAGTTTTACATGGTGGTAATATACGAATTCACCGGGGTTGGACTTCATGACAAAAATGTCATCTCCCAGAAAAACAGCTTCTGAAATATCATGAGTGACAAATAAAATTGTTGTTTTTGTTTCATGCCAGATTTTACCCAGAAGTTCCTGCATCTGCAGACGGGTCTTTATATCCAGAGCTCCGAATGGTTCATCCATTACCAGAATTTCAGGACGCGCCACAATGCTTCTTGCAATGGCGACGCGCTGCAGCTGGCCTCCTGAAAGCGATGGATACTGGGCATACTTGTCTTCATGACCTTTTAATCCGACAAGCTCGATTGTTTTCAGTACAATATCTCTGCGGTCATTTTTTGACATTCCCTGGAATCTGAGCGAAAGTTCAACATTCTGGTATACAGTATACCAGGGCAGAGAAGAATACTGCTGAAAAACCATTCCCACTCTGTTGTCATGAGTGCGCGGCTTTCCATGTATCAGTACTTCGCCTGAAGTGGGGTCCTGAAGACCGCAGATGTAGCGAAGCAGGGTGGATTTACCGCATCCGGATGTTCCCAGAATGCATACGAATTGACCCTGTTCCGGTTTGTCTTCAAGAAGAAAATACAGATCCTTGAATATTGTAACATTTCCGTCATCGTAGGTTTGATGGATGTTTTTTAATTCCAGTATGTCTGTAAGATGCGAATTATTAAAGTTTACGCCCCCTGAAACCGGTGAGCTTTTTCCCGGTTTTGCAGCAGGCGGCGCCGATGCTTGTTCTTTTGCTGTTTCGCTGGGCGGCGCGGAAGATTCGGCCGCCTGCGGCTCAGTCTTTTTATGAGATTTTACGTTTGTTATATAGTCGTCAAAAAGTCCCATGATGCCTCATTTTGTATGTTTATGCGGAAACAGTAAACGGTCCAGGATGACAAAAATTTTATCCTGTACAAGACCGATAATGATAACAAGAACAAGAATTGCAAAGACCTTGTCAATTCTGCTCTGACGTCCAGCCGTATAAGCAAGGGCGCCGAGACCACCTGTTTTATTGACGAGTTCTGCAACAATCAGATAGGTCCAGCTGATGGCCACAAGAACCCGGATATCGTCAGAGACACGCGAAATGACGCTGGGAATGTAGACGGTTCTCAATATCTCCATTTTGCTTGCTCCCAGAGTATATACTGTATCGACGTAGACTTTTTCCACTTCGTCAATTCTCTGAACTACCGTTGGAAGAAGAAAAACAAAAATACCGAAGGAAAGAAACTGTACCTTC
>JAOUOA010000572.1 GCA_029880625.1 Spirochaetia bacterium | reverse complement strand
CCCTGTCCCCATTAAAAAAGAAAAAACCGCAACAAAAAATACGGTTTTTGAAAAAATTGCCAACCTCATTTTAAGTCTTCCTCCACTCCTGCGGCCTTCATTTTTTCGATAAGAGGTTTAAGATTATTAGAGACAGTTTTGTATTCTGTTTCTTTTCGGCTGTAATCCTCCGTTCTTCGCTTCAAATTAATTTTGTATTTTTCAACCTTAATAAATTCATTCGAATCAGGGCTAATTCCAAGTTGTTTTTGATTCCTTTCTGCGATACCGGACTCTATAAGTTTAATTTCAGCCAGCTCCTTTGCAAGTTCTGCCTTTTTCAAGATTACGAAATTTTCCTGAGCCACTTTTTTTGCACGAAGATACTCCAACCGCACAACTTCCTGTTCCTTTTGTTTTGAAACTTCTGGTATTTTTTGACCTGAACTATTTTCATTGCCATGACCGGAAAGGACTGCAAGTTTTTCATTTTCTTTAAGAAGTTCTATGTCGCTGGCCAAACGAATAATCATCTTTTCACATACTCGAATTTTTTGTAAAATTATTTCAAGATTTTTTTCAGCATCTTTTTGTCCATTTTTTGTAATTACAGCTCTACCCCTGATAGAAGATAGTTTTTGTTCCTCGTCAGGTTTTAGCTCTTTCAGATATGCAGGATTAATCTCCCTGGCTCCGGTATTAAACAGGGCACAGGAAAAAAAGCTGGTTACGATAGTAAAAATTATATTGATAAAAAGTATTCGATACATTTGCTAAGGCTCCTTAAACACAGTTTACACTCCCCTTTATGTGTGTAAATAAAAATCAATTTTTACGAAACATGGGGCCTTAATTCGCAAATTATTATTTACCGTAAATTACAATCCGTGCGTAATACAACCATGCAAATTTACGAAACTAAATTAGATGGTTTTCGTCACCCTTTTATTCAATTTAATGAGAAATTTGAATGGCCTGCACTGCATCTGGACGTTCGAAAAAGTGAACCAGAAAACCTGGAAAAATTACTTTTGATACTTCAAAATAAATTCCCAGGCGGTTTAAAAGAATTTTCTCTTTTACCTGAACCAAAGCCAAAAAAGGAGGACGGTTATCTCCATTTTGTCCGCCGCCACTTCGTCAAAAATCGTGAATATCTCTATCTTATTAAAATATCTGGACGTTATATGGGGGGCGCAGAACCGTCTGAAATTATAATCCCTCCTGCTCAAAATTACAGTCCCTCGTATTTAACCAACAAAATTTATTACCATATTCGTATTTTTCCGGTAGAGCATATAATTTTTCACAACTCGACAATTATAGATTTTATTCCCCGAAAATTTAACGAGGTCGTTTTTTTCAAGCACGAAGGTTTGAAAGATAAGCATATGGATATCACCTCGCCTCTATTCGACGATCTTGATTTTCGCAGTATTGAAAATAATCTAACCGAGGGTGTGCTGGGTGAAGAAACGATAAAATCTGAAAAATTACGCCTGTTTGTCATTGAATATATGACTTTATGTTTAAATCCTCTGATTTCGTCTTTCGATCAAAATTTTGAGGATATTTTGATCCATTTTGACATAATAGTCGATCTTCTTTTTAAAGAACAAACCTTAGAAAAACTTGATATATCAGAAAGACAATTCTGGAATAAATATTTTTTGCAACATCTAATTCTTCCGGAATTATCCCGTTCTGGAAATCCTCAATGGACCCTTCTTTCGCTTTCGTCTCATGGAATCCATTTAATCGACTGCAATCTTCATCAGAAAGAAATTGTCGCAGTTTATATACTCCAGGAAAAAGATGATACGGTGATAATAGAAACAGGCGTTCCAAATTCGGTATCAGTCATCATGAATACGATAATAAAACGTAAAATTTCTGTTGAATCTATCAAATGGATATTTGTAACTCATGTACATTTGGATCATTCAGGAGGGGCCGCTGGACTTTTAAAGCTCTGCCCGAATGCGCGTCTTGTCTGTCATCCGCTTGGAGCAAAGCACCTTCATCGACCAGAACGCTTAATTGCTGGAGCCCGTGTTGTTTACGGAGAAGATAGATTTAATGAATTTATTGGAACTGAAATTGACTCCGTTCCGTTGGAAAAAATCCAGCCTGCCGATGACGGCGAAATTTATAATGTTGGAGGCAGAAAACTGCAGATCATTCACACAAAAGGACATGCAAATCATCATTTTTGTATCCTTGATATAAAAAGTGGAGCCATTTTTACAGGCGACACTTTTGGGATATCTTATCCATTTTTCAAAAAATACGCCAATCTATTCATTTACCCTGCCGCAACACCAGTCGAATTTAATATTGATGAATCCATTCAAACAATACAGAAAATATTATCATACAAACCGAAATTCGCCCTTCTGACCCATTTCGGCATTGTTGAAGATATATACAGAGCAGCCGATATGCTGTTCTTTTTTTTAGAACAGATACGAAATATTTTCATGAAGTTTG
>JAOUOA010000070.1 GCA_029880625.1 Spirochaetia bacterium | reverse complement strand
GATTGATTTCGCCCTTTTTAAGCCTTGACACATCCAGAATATCATTAATCAGAGCGGAAAGTCTTCTGCCGCTGCTCGATACAAGCTTTAGATTCTCCTCTGCCTTTTCGTTAAGGATTCCGCAGCTTCCGTCAATCATGGATTCTGCGATTCCAACAATACCGTTGAGCGGCGTTCGCAGTTCATGGGATGTTGTTGCGAGAAACTCGTCTTTCAGACGATCTGCTTTTTGAAGATTGATGATAGCCTGGCGAGTTGCTTTTTCTTTTTCCATTCTCATCAAATTGATTCTGTCAGCAAGGCCAAGAGAAAGCAGTATCGTTTCCAAAAGGGAAGCGATCTGCATTCCGTTAACAACAATAAAATTACGGCCGAATAAACCCAGGTAATGCAGCGTAAAAAGAATAATCGCCAGACATAAAAATGCATAGGCCATTGTAAAAAAAAGCGCCGGTCTGTATCCTTTTCGCCATACCTGCACTGCTGACAATAAAACAACAAAACTGATTGCAAGGCTGAGAAGAGCGATGAGCTGTTCTGTAATGTACCAGGCTCCGAAAAATCCAGGGATTACTGTTAGAGCTGATGCAATCCAGAATCCATTCACGGTATAAAAAAAATTTTTTGAAAATTCTTTCAGATTGAGAAAGTGCAGGGCAAAAATCGATCCGGATACAGCAGACAGTACGGTAAAAATAAGAGTAGAGTGATGATTCCAGACTGGACTTTCCGACCAGAGATAATAAAATCCGTAAGAATAATACGATCCCCATAAAAGGATGAAGCTCAAAATATAAAAACAATAATACAGATAGGAACGATCACGAAGCGACAGGTATAGAAATAAATTATACAGAAACATAACAGCCATGGCGCCCAGGAAAATCCCATGAAGATACCCTGCATCCTGCAGATCTTTCAAATAGGAAATTTCTGACTGAATGTACAGTTCTAATTTAGCCGGAGCTGCATACGAAGGAACCTTTCGCTGGAGCCTGATGTAAAACTCGGAAGGCTGGGAAGCCTGCAGTGTGATCGGAACAGCGCTGTAGCCGTCTCTGTAAATTCTTTCTGAAAGAATTAAATTTTTTCCCGTCTGACTGCGAATCCAGTCGCCGTTTTGCTTTTGAAAGACATTGATCCAATCCCAGGTGCCGATTTCTCCGGTATAGTCCCGGAAAAATAAAACTGCATCTGCATCCTCAGCTCCGGCATTTAGCGCAGTAAAACGGATCCAGAAAATTTCAGCATCATCGCCATCCAGACTGAAATCTTTTCCCTGTAAAAACTGAGAATCATATTTGCCAGAACGAATTTCTGAAAAAGAAAGATCCTTTTTATCCCGAAAGACAAAAATCGAGTCATTGAGTAAAATTTCTTTGTCATAGGAAGGCTCAAATGAAAACGGTCGGGCAGAAAGATTCCCAAAGGCTGCAAGAAACAAATACAGGAAAATGGAACACAGTATTAAAGTTGTAGTGAATTGAATTTGTAACTTCTTGAATAAAAATGGATACGGCTCCCGTTTCAAGTTTGAAATGAATTCATATTAATCTAAAGGAACATCCGTGTCTGGCTGTAAATTTAACATAAGTTTCATAACAAATAGATTGGACTTATATTCATGATGTCATAACATTTTACCATATCTTTTTTTCTTTAATTTCAATTTTCTTTTTCTAAAATATTTAGATCAGGCTGCTATACCGAGCAAAAGAACCGCCTGATTCAAAATGTGCTCCTGGTCCGGATTAGTTTCTAAAGACTTAAATTATATGTCCATTTTTCGGTTGCAGGAATGCTTCTATATGTTAAGATTTCTTATTCATCATGAAAGAAAAAATTATCCAAAACCATCCATATCGTTCTTATTCTACGGAAACAGAAAATGAATATTATACTGCCCTGATCCAAAAAAATCCTTCCTATGAGGGAATCTTTTTTGCAGCCATAAAGACCACAGGAATTTTCTGCAGACCTACATGCACAGCTAAAAAACCCAAAAAAGAAAATGTAATTTATTATCATTCTGTAAAAGATGCTCTGGATGCCGGTTATCGTCCCTGCAAAATATGCAAACCCCTTCAAACAGAAAAAGTTCCCGAATGGGTCCGGTTGATTTTAACGAAAACAGAGATTGAGCCGCTAAAAAAATGGAAAGATTTTGAAATCCGGTCTTCAGGCATTGATCCCGTACGGCTTCGCAGATGGTTTAAGAAAAATTACAACATGACGTTCCAGGCATATCTTCGAACCCTTCGCATCAATGCATCGTTCGGTCAGATCAGACAGGGAGATAAAATCATTGATGCGGCTTTTGATACTGGATACGAATCATTAAGCGGATTTACCGAAGCATTTAAAAAAATCACAGGAGAAAGCCCGTCTAAAAGCATGAATAAAAACATCATCCATATTACACGCATTGATACTCCTCTGGGACCTTTGATGGCCGGAGCTCTTGATAAAGGAATCTGTCTTCTGGAATTTACTGATCGGCGAATGCTTGAAAGAGAATTCGGAATCCTTGAAAAGAAATTTTCTGCAAAATGCCTGTCCGGAAAATCAAAATTTTTTCCTGTGCTTGAAAAAGAACTGAACGAATACTTTACGGGAAAACGAAAAACTTTTACCATTCCTCTTGTTTACAGCGGTTCAGATTTTCAGATGAAAGCCTGGAAAACGCTTCTTGAAATCCCTTACGGAGAAACAAAAACTTACAAAGAGGAGGCAGAAATGATGGGAAATCCAAAAGCCGTACGTGCCGCTGGAACAGCAAACGGAATGAATATGATCTCTATACTTATTCCATGCCATCGCGTGATAGCATCCGGCGGAAAACTCGGAGGCTACGGCGGCGGTCTCAGAAGAAAACAATTTTTACTCGATCTGGAGAAAAGGTTTTCTTAATTTAATGTTTTGCAATTTATATGCATGAAAGCAATTTATAAATTTTCTTGATCAAGAGTTGCATGAGACGATTTTTCAAATCCTGTTTCATCAACTTACTGCTGTTTACAATTTCATTCAATTAAATGAAAGATCATCTTCTATATGAACATGTTGATATGATTTTATAGACACACCCTTTCACAAAAGTTACTGCAAGGAAAATATCTGGCTGAAGGCTTCGAAAAATTTATTGATAAGAAAATGAATTGTTTATAGATAGTCTTTTATAGTATTTACAATCGATATATGAAAATTTTTACATTTAAAATTCCTTCTGATCAGCCTTTTGACAAAAAGCCCATTGTCTCAGAAAACAGCCTGAAAAAAGCCGTATCCGATTTACTGGCTGTCCCGAAACGTTTCAAGGAAGTCGTCGCACCTATGACAGACAAAGAACTCGATACAAAAACGGAAAAAGGAATCTGGACGGTCCGCCAGGTCGTTCACCATACAGCAGACAGCCACATCAATGCCTTTATCCGATTTAAGTTTGCTTTAACCATGGACAAACCTGAAATCATGCCCTATCCGGAACCTGAATGGGCTAAATTTCCGGATACCCTGAATTCGCCTGTTGAATATTCCCTGAATATTTTAAGCGGCATCCATCAAAGGTGGGCAGATACTCTTTCTGCTCTATCGCTGGAAGAATTAAACCGCAGCTATTATCATCCTGCTGATAAAGAGCATATTAGCATTGGACTTCAGGTTCCATTGTACATCTGGCATGCCAACTATCACCTGGGATTTATCATGCGAACGCTTCTTTAGCAGTCAGTTTTCCGGCATAGCTTCAAATGCTGTCCGCCTTTCATCCATCCATTTGTCTACTGCCCCAGGTTCAGCCATGAGTTTTTTCATGTTCTCCATTGCCTCTACATGAGCAGGTTCGCCCTGTGCAAACATCTGCATCCCATGGTATTTGCTTTTTTTTGCAATCTCTTCAAAAGTATATGCTTCAAATTTTTCATCACAGGCGCCGCCCAGTTCTTTACATGTCATTGCTTTCATTAATTTTCACCATCCTGCATAATAGGGCGATGTTTTTATAAAAATTATTACAGCTATGATACAATTTTCAGGGAAAATTTATCCGGGCCGCCGATAAAATGAATTAAATTCCAATATTATGATTCAGTGTTTTGTTATAAAATATCTAATTAAATTTCGTCTGGTAAATATCCTGTATAAATATCCTAACAATAAAAACGGGGCTGTAAAAAACGAGAAAAAGGTAAGAATTAGCAAAATAATATATACAGTATCATTAGCTGTGCGTTCGCTATCGGATATCCCGCCCATAATTTTAAATACAGCATGTTCAAGATTCAATGCAGCAAGCGAACTTATAATAACCGTTATCGGTAAACCCGTCACAACCAGGGTTGTAAAGGCGTCAAAACCGGATGTTTTTCGGATATACATTACAAATAAAGCGACCCTCCAGACAGCCACAACAAGTAAAAATATAATATTCATAAAAGCGGCTGTTTTCATATAAAATATTTTTTCAACAGGAATCGCATAAAGAATTGCCGGCGGCGATGTCATTCCGAGAAAAATAATAATAGATTTAAAGCTGAATCGATCAGGTTTTAGCGGCCACAGAAGCGCCCATAATATGCATGCAAAAGTTATTATATAGACAACCGAGCCTAAGCCCAGCATCTGCCAGATGTCTGCTCTGGGATTGTCCCAGTACCGGCCGATTCCGGCAGTCCAGGTAAAGAAAAACGCAAAAAAGAGATAGTAATTTCCATGATTTTTTAAATCCGGAACAAAAGGCTTAAAAATAAGAAAACGAAATTCATTTTTAATTACGGTTTTAATTACGTTAGATGAAATCATCATATTAATTTAAGCTGATTTATTTTGAATGGATGATTTTGACATCAGAATTTTCCGGCGTGGCATATTCATGAAATACATCTGCAAGATATTCAGCTATATTTTCTTCAGGAATATCCTGAGGAATTTTAATATCATCAGCAAATCTTTTTTTTCCGTCATCGCCTGAATAATAGACAACCCAGCTGTTATTTTCCCTGTGCAGAGTAAGAATTTTTCCATAAACAGATAGTTTCATTCATTTATTATCTTAATTTGTAAGATTAAGATGCTCTTTATAATACCGCAAATCATTTTTATTTTCTATGAATTTCAAATTTACTTTTCCCTTTTTGATTTCCACTTCATATGCAAGATTATAAACCATTCCCGTACCGGGATGTTTATGGAGGATCAGTTTTAAGCCCTGAAACCAGAATACGGTAAAACCGGATTTGGCGGGATGCTCCTGTACATGAATCATATTTTTATTTGAATCTGTAAGTGCGATATAAACCATTCCTCCGATTTCTGTAATATAGAGAAATCTGTCTTTTAAATCAGGAAGAAAAAATAAAGCTTCCGGTTCGGCTTTTGAAGAACGCTTTTGGCATAAAACAGATCTGAATATTTGTTTTTATGATTTTCTGCAAAAATCATAAGGTTTTGAAAATGAGATTTTTTCTGAAGGGAATTCTTTTTATTAAAATTTAAAAGAGATTTTTCTTTTGCAGAATTGAAGACACAATGAGAAAAAAATAAAAAAAGAAATAATGGTGCAATTAGAATTTTCATTTATTCAGGAATATAGAGTTATTGTTGTTTTAAAACGAGATAAACTGTTCACTTATTATTAAACAAGACTGTTAAAATATTACTCTAAAAAAAATCACATCCAAAATAAAAAGCATTAATATAATCAATGTTTTTAAACCATAGGGCAGTAGAACACAGACTTTAACCCGCGGCTTACAGTTCTATCAATTGTATCACCCTTTTTCTGACTGAAATCCAACTATCCATAAAACAGCGCCAAGAGTAATCATTCCGCCGCGGATAACCCATGCAATCGTATCTCCCCACATATCAACCCACATCAATATGATAAATTCGTAATCAACAAAATGCAAAATGATTGAACCAACGCCGAAAAAAAACAAAGCGCCTCCGATGCTTTTAAGCTGTGCCATTTTAACCTCCGGGATTTAAACCTTCGTCTGTCGATATTTTACATAATCTTATTACCAACGCCATGGAATACAAGTGTTTTTTTCTAATTTTTGTCTGTATATAGCATAACACATGTTTCTTGTTAAAATTGTAACATGTAATGATTGCATAGTGTATATTTTCAACCAGGGAAAGGAATCTTACTGAAAATACGAATGGTTTCGGTTCAATAAATATTCTCAGATCTGAATCATTTAAGTTCCGAGAATAGCTGACTGCTGTATTTTTTTAAGTCCGAATATACAGATACCTGCAGTAAAAGACTGAGAAAAAAACAACACCAGGAAGCCTGCGATCACAAGATATGGATTCAAGCCAAGTTCTCGGCTGATAGAGAAAACTAAAAGTTCAAAAATTATTATTCCAGCGGAAATAAATGCTGAAAGCAGCAGCTTAAAAATTAGAATCATTAAAAAAAGAATCAATAGTTTAACAAGAAGATATTTTAATATATTTTTTACATCATAAACTTCAAGTTCTAAAACTTTTTTCTGCGGTTCAACAGGGAAACGAATTTTTGCATTTTTAAATATTTCATAAAGAAAACCGGCAATGACAGCAAGGAAAAAAGAAAATCCAGTCATTGATGCATAAATCACAGCAGAATTAAAACCCTCTGAGCTTTCGCGTATTTCCCTTGAAAGAGTCCCAGTAAAAAGCTCAAAAACCATCAAGCCGACGGAAGCTGCAATACCCAGAAGCATATACAAAAATCCTGCGAACGTAATGATTTTCACAAGCACCAATAATATTTTTTCAAGATTCTCTATTTTAATGTTTTTCATTTTTAATTCCGCTTCGGATGTTCATTATGTATCTTCTGACCTCACGCATCCTTTTTTCTTTTTTGCGTCATAAAGAAAACCGTCTGCACGATCAATAATTTCAGAAACAGTTTCCTGCTTCCTGTATTTAGCAACTCCGAAGCTGGCGGAAAGATTTTTGATATGCCTGAATGAATGCGATGAAAGATCCCTGCAGATCTTTTCTGCCAGAATTTTTCCATCTTCTTCGCTTTTGCATAAAATCACAAATTCTTCGCCTCCCCATCTTCCAAAAACATCCTCCGCCCTGATGTTTTCAGCAACAGTAACTGTCATTTCTTTCAGGACAGAATCGCCGATTTCATGTCCGTATGTGTCATTGATATTTTTAAAATTATCGATATCAAATAAAATTATAGAAAACGAATCATTTCTTCTGAAAGAATTCGCAATTTGATTTTCCAGCTGTCTTACAATAGCGCGCCTGTTGAAAATGCCCGTAAGATAATCATGATCGGAATCCTGTACCAGATTTCTTTCAATACCGGTCCATTCACTCTCAAAAAGCCATGAAAGAAAAATGGAATAAAAATATACTGCCATTCCCTGTCCCATGGAGCCCGCAGGCATCGGGGCTGTCCCCGTTAACTGTTCAAAAAAGAGATAACCGAAAAGATACAGAAAAAAAGTAAATGCAGAAAGGATGCTGCCGATGAAGCGATTGGTCAGATAAAAATACATCAGAGGAACAACTCCGAGCCAGATCAGCGCCTCAGCATGATATAATTCGGTACATGCATTCCCGGCAGAGAATCCAAGGGTAACGAGAACAGAAAATATGATAGGAAGGTATTCTAATTTTGGTCTGTAACTGAGCCAGAGAATTGCAGGAGAAATAATAAATGTTGCGGTTCCGGCCATGGCCATTTCGTACATGCCGAGATATAGACTGGACAGCGTTGAAATCATCCCGCTGATCATTCCCAATACAAGAAAAATCCTTCCCACGCGAATTCTGGATTTTCGAATTTTATATGAATCTTTATTGATAAACTTTTTTAAATTCATAGCTGAATTAACCGCAGAAAATCAATTTCTTTGATTAAATTTCTATTATGCAAAATCCTGCAAGAAGAATATAATTTTTTTTAATTTCTTCTGTTTATAGATGAAGAATCAGTAGTTTTGTTCAACAATAAATCGTCTTATTCGAATTTTTCTTCGTCTATTTTTTATGCGAAGAAGTACGTATAAACTGTGTATGAATACGCTTTTTTTGACAATTACTTTCGAAAAATAATCTATAAGAACTATCCGGTTTTGTGTTGACTTTTTAAACTGAAAGCCTCAATTATGGTTTTCAATGGAAGAAATACATAAAGTCGAATTGCGCAATCTAAAATTTGATGATTACAATGAAATCAAAACTTCCATGATTGAAGCTTATCCAAACCTGGAAAATCCTTTCTGGACAGAAAGCCAGATCAAAACGCTCTTAAAAAAATTCCCGGAAGGTCAAATCTGCATTGTTGTCAACGGCAAGGTCGTCGGAAGCGCACTGTCTATTATTGTCGATTATTCAAAATTTGGAGATAACCATACCTATAAACAAATTCTGGCAGATTACACTTTCAACACTCATGACCCGGAAGGCGATGTCCTTTACGGAATTGATATTTTTATTCATCCAAACTACCGGGGGCTTCGCCTGGGCCGCAGACTGTACGATGCAAGAAAAGAAATCTGCGAACATATGAATCTGAAGTCCATCGTCTTTGGCGGAAGGATTCCCAATTACAACCAGTATGCAGAAGAATTAACCCCAAGAGAATATATTCAAAAAGTAAAAAACAAAGAAATTTATGATCCTGTTTTAACATTTCAGATCTCAAACGATTTTCATGAAAAAAAAATATTAAAAGGATATCTGCCAGGCGATACGGAATCTCTGGAGTACGGCGTCCTTCTGGAATGGAATAATATTTATTACGAAAAGGAAACAGCCCAGTATTTAAAATCTCCAAAGTCTGTTGTTCGTATCGGACTGGTCCAGTGGCAGATGCGGCCTTTTCTGAACATGGATGCTCTTTGCGATCAAATTGAATTTTTTGTGGATGCAATCTCAGATTATTCCAGCGATTTTATTTTATTTCCTGAATTTTTTAACGCCCCTCTCATGTCCGAGTTCAATCACCTGAACCAGCCTGAGGCGCTTCGAAAGCTTGCTGAATATACTGAAGTCCTCAGGGATAAATTCATCAATTTTGCAATCACCTACAATATCAATATCATCTCGGGCAGCATGCCCATTGTAAAAGACAATGAACTTTACAACATCGGCTATCTCTGCAGAAGAGATGGGACATGGGAAACTTATGAAAAGCTTCACATTACTCCCAATGAAGTGGATACCTGGGGAATGATCGGCGGAGAAAGCCTGAAGGTCTACAATACCGATGCAGGAAGAATCGGAGTATTGATCTGCTATGACATTGAATTTCCTGAGCTGGCAAGAATCCTTGCCGAACAGAGAGTACAGATTCTTTTTGTTCCTTTTTTAACAGATACCCAGAACGGATATACGCGCGTTCGCCACTGTGCCCAGGCAAGAGCCATTGAAAATGAATGTTATGTTGCCATTGCCGGCTGCATTGGCAATCTGCCGAGGGTTTATAACATGGATATTCAGTATGCCCAGTCTGCTGTTTTTACCCCGGCTGATTTTGCTTTTCCGAGCAACGGTATCAAGGCAGAAACAACACCGAATATAGAAATGAC
>JAOUOA010000069.1 GCA_029880625.1 Spirochaetia bacterium | reverse complement strand
TTGTTTATTGGACAGGCTGTTTTTTATTTTTGCCAGTGAATGCATTCACCGGGGCATTCATTAATTTCATTTTCAACGAGTTTCTGGTCATCGTCCGGTATAGCAGCCTTATTAATCTTTTCTCCGTCAATATGTGACTCTGCTATGCCATCGTCGTCCATTCTGAAATATTTAGGCAGATTGTCAGCGCACTGGCTGCATGCGGTGCAGTCATCTTTATCAACAGTAACAACTTTCTCTGGCATATCTGGATCTCCTGCGGAAAATTTATATTTTCTTTTATTATTGCAGCTAAGGGAATTGGAACCCTTTACTTTAATAAGGAAATTTCAGAGTCTCTTTCCTTTCATGACTGAATTTCCTTCTTTAGTATGAAAAAAATTTCCATCATGTGACAATAAATTTAAGATCATCCGGTACGGCCACTCAAATTTGTTCCATCCTTCCCGGCAAAATCATATTTTATTCAAGCATCTGCAGGAAATTTTCCGTCTGCTCATGCTTCTTTACCGATCCTTTAGATATTACAGGGAACTTTAGTAAAAGATTTATATTTTAATATAAATAAACAAATATGATATGAAAAAAAATAATCTTGCCTCTGATTTATATATAGCAAAAGATTTTTATACCGGAAATGCAGGGAAACAGGAAAATTTGCCGGTTGAGGTTGGGGAACTCTGGACGTCCCGTCAAAGACAGATGCATCCTCTTCATTATACTGTAAGCTACAGGGCCTCATTTAAACCGGAATTGCCTGATTTTTTTATACGAACCTACCTGGCAAAAAAAAATGCAGGAATGATCCTGGACCCTTTTGGCGGCAGAGGAACGACAGTTATTCAGGGAAATATGCTCGGATTTTCCGGAGTTCATAATGATTTGAGTCCTATTTCTGCTTTCCTGGCTTCTTCACGGAGAAAAATTCCTGAACTAGATACTCTTGAACAAACTCTCAAAGGTCTTAAACTGAATCTTTCGTCAAAACCTGTAAAAAAAGATGCAGAAAGACTTTCGCCATTTTTTCATAAAGAGACTCTTTCTGAGATCCTGAATTTAAGAAAAATATTAAATGATAGCGATGACCCTGCAGTTCGTTATATTGGACTTACAGCTCTCTCAAGACTGCATGGCCATTCAGATGGTTTTTTTTCTGTTTATTCTTTCCCGCAGATTTCAATTATGCCTGTTGCACAGATGCGGAATAATAAAAAGCGGGGGATCCGTCCCGAATATAAAAATATTAAAGAGAGAATTATAAGAAAAATGAAACGGGACCTTTCCCGTCCTCTTCCTGAAGAGTATCATGTCTCTTCAGAAAAAAATTATTATACCGGTCATGATGCAAGGGATCTTCAATCTGTAGAAGACGAAAGTATTGCTCTTATAGTCACATCGCCCCCTTTTCTTGATAAGGTGAATTATGTTCTCGATAACTGGATGAGAGCCTGGTTTCTGGATGTTGAGGAAGAACTGAAAAAAATCCGTCTTTCCATTCTGTCCAATCCGGAGGACTGGACAGATTTCATGAAAGATGTCATGGTTGAAATGGGAAGAATCCTGGAACCAGGAGGAAGGGCTGTGATCGAAGTGGGAGAAGTTGTTTACGGCGGAAAAGTGATGAATCTGGAGCAGCTTTTAATGGATCAACTGCCTTTGAAGACAAAAGGAGGAATACTCAGGGCGGAAAAGGTTTTTATCAACAGCCAGAAATTTACCAAACTGGCAAACTGCTGGGATGTAAAAAATAATGTTAAAGGAACCAATTCAAACCGATGTCTTGTATTAAGAAAGCATTGAAATAAATTCTGACAGGATGTCTGAAGACGGATGACAAAATAGAAAGCATCTGAAAAAAGAAGGAGATTTTTTTCAGATGCTCTGTTAAAAAAAAAAATAAAATACCGATGGTGTAATTATGTTAAGATCATTATGGACAGCCGCAACGGGTATGACAGCACAGCAATATCATATCGATACAGTTGCCAATAACCTTTCAAACGTCAATACAATAGGATTTAAAAAGAACCGGGCTGATTTTGAAGATCTGATCTATCAGCAGCAGGTTCTTGCAGGTACGCCTGCAACGGCAGTTTCTGAAATTCCAACAGGAGTCTATGTAGGGCATGGAACCAGGGTTGCAGCCACGCAGAAGCTGTTTGAAATAGGCAGCCTGCAGCATACAGGCAATAAATTTGACATGGCCATAGCTTCGGAAGTTGGTTTTTTCAAAATTCTCATGCCGGACGGATCGTTCGGTTTTTCAAGAGACGGCAGCTTTAAGATTGACTCCAGACAGCAGGTGGTTACATCAAACGGATATCTGCTTGAGCCTCCCATTACGCTTCCGCCTGGAGCGATCAACAGCACTTTTATGGTAAGCGAATCGGGGGAAGCTTCCGTTAAAATAGGCGATGATCTGCGGCCCACACGAATCGGTCAGATTGATCTTTTTCGTTTTGTAAATCCCGCCGGTCTTCAGGCGATTGGCAAAAATCTTTTTAAAGAAACCGTGGCAAGCGGTCCTGAAATTCAGGGGACGCCGGGTCTTGAAGGCATGGGATCGATTCTTCAAGGATTTGTTGAAATGTCCAATGTGAAAATTGTTGAAGAAATGGTGAATATGATTGTAGCGCAGAGAGCCTATGAGTCCAATTCTAAGTCGATTACAACTTCGGATTCCATGCTCGGAACTGCCATTGCGATGAAAAGATAATGAATATTTTTCGTAAATTTCTCCTTTTAACTTTCGGGGGATGGAAATTCGTTTCCATCCCTTCCTTATTTTTTCTGATTTTAACGTTTCATTCAGGAGAAATCGGCGCTTTTTCCCTTTATTTAAGCCATGTTGCTGTTGTCAAAAATACAGATATTAAATTAAGCGATATTTCCCGTGTTGATGCGGAAAAATATCCGGGACGGATTTCAAAACACATTCTGTTTCGAAATCTGAATTCTCCCCGGTACATAGGACGCTCAGAATTAAAATCACTTCTTTCCGGTCTTTCTGAATCTGCAGACAGAATTTATGGAAAAGGCGTCTGGGTACTACCGCTTACAGAAACAATTAAAAAAGATAAACTCCATACCATGCTTCTTCAGGAAATTGATAAACTTCCAGGAAGTTCTGAGGACAGAAAAGCCTTATCGCTTTATATAGATTCCGATGCGGAAATTCTCTGCACTAAAAAGTGCAGCATTAATTTTAATCTGCCTTCCAGTCTTTCCAGGCTTTTTGCGGGTAAACGGGTGATTTCCGCTGATATCAAAGCGGAAAGAAAAGGAAGAACCATCATCCTGCACCGTCAGCAGTTCACTATACGCGTATTAAAATCGATTTCTGTGCCTGTGGCGCTAAGAAATCTTTCGATTGGAATGCGCCTGACAAAAGATGATTTTAAAATGGAAACAAGGGAGCTCGACCCTGATGAATCATACCATGCAACTGGAAATATAATCGGAAGACGTGTTGTGGCCCATATTCCTGCGGGCGGCGTTTTGAACCATTCATCGATTCAGTTTCTGCCTTCAGTTCGGCGCGGACAGTCTATTGAAGTGGTCTACCAGACCCCCAATTTAGTTCTGAAACTGAGATCGGTGGCGGCATCGGACGGGGAAATCGGAGATACCATCCCTGTAAGAATGCTCCTGCCATCTGGAAAAAAGACCGATATAAAGAAAGTAAAGATTGTTTCAGATAAGACTGCAGTCCTGGAATAATTGAAATTTCTTTCCGCAATCTTTACAGCAGGTACAGATTTATGGCCAATGGATTTAAAAATAAAATTATAATTTTTCTGGGCCTGATTTTTATTTTTCCAGTATTTTTTTCTCTCAATGGAGAGGATATCTGGATAGATCACAACCCCTACCATCCTCTGGCAAGTATACCGGAAGGCTCGATTATTAAAATATTTGTCGATGAGCCTGTCGTTGTTGAATACGAGTATGAAGGGAACAGCGGTGAAAATGTCACCATTAAAATGACTCCTGATAAAGATCTGATGAACTTTTTGCCAAAGGCGAATGTTGAGAAGTCCATAACTTCGGAAAATAAGGTAAGAATCCGCGCCAGGGGAAGGGTTCGTTTTCGTGCGGCTGTGACGGTTGTGGGGAATGTTGAAAATGGAGTCATTCGTTTTCAGGGAAGAAAGACCGTTGGTTCAGAAGAAGGAAGAGCGGAACAGGTCATCACAATTTCTGGAAGAGTCAGTGTGGATGATGTCACTTCAAGCCGCACCATCAAGTCCTCTGATGTTGCCGATCTTGTCGTTCAGGTGAAAGGACTTCCTGTTGCAAAAAAGAAAAATATTGAAATGAAAACCGAACAGCCTGAAGATCCGAATGAACCGGCCAAAAAGTCCGCGAAAATATCCGACGATGAAAAGCAGCAGCTGCTTCTGGAATATTTAAACCGAATTCTTGGCGAATCGGGAATGGAGTAATCATAATGCCGAGACGAACATGGATCATCGCTTGTTTTATTTTTTTTGTTTTTTCCGGGACAATTTTCTCTCAGGGAAGTTCGCGTAAAAAACCAGAAGGCGTTCTCTTAAAAGATCTGGCAAGAATTTCCGGGATACGTACAAATCAGCTGATTGGATACGGGCTTGTTGTGGGACTTCCCGGCACCGGCGATACGAGATCCATGCTTGCAGCAGAATCAATCCAGAATCTGCTGGGCAATCTGGGACAGAAGCTGGATCAGAAACGGCTGAATGCAAGAAATATTGCCGCTGTCCTTGTTACGGCGGAACTTCCTCCATTTGCAAAAAAAGGCGATCGTGTAAATGTTACCGTTTCATCAATCGGAGATGCGAAATCTCTGGAAGGAGGGGTTCTGGTCCAGTCGCCTCTTTACGGAGGGAACAAGCAAATTTACGGCGTTTCCCAGGGCGTAATTACAATGGGATCGAGTTCGGATACGTCGGCCCGAACTTCCGGAAACAGAACGGTAGGAATCGTTATGAACGGCGGAAGCATTGAAAAAGAAATTAATTCCAGTTTTGTCGAAAACAGAATTATTAAAATCAGTCTGAATAACTTTGATTTTTCAACATTAAATGAAACAAAAAATAAAATTAAAGAGCTCTTCCCGTCGGTAGATCCAAAAGTTGAAGGTGGATCGGTGGTTCTGGCCATACCGGCAGATCAGGAGCCTGTTGAATTTATTTCAAAAATTGAATCGCTTCGCATTAATCCGCAGTACAGAGCCCGTGTTGTTATTAATGAACGAACCGGTACAATTGTAATGGGCGGCGATATCCATGTAGACCCGGTCGCCGTTACGCGCGGCGGGATGGATTTAATTGTAACGGGAAAAGGGGCTTCAAAATCTCCGGAATCCATGGGAATTCATGTTTCCACGGGAAACCAGGGAGGAGGGGGGTCTAAAAGCGATGAGGGAACTCCTAAGACGACAAAAGAGCTGAAGGCGGCAAGTGTGCAGGAAATCATTACAGCTCTGAATTCTCTTGGCGCAGGAGTGAAAGATATTATTGCAATCCTGCAGGCATTGAAGGATTCAGGTGCTCTGCATGCGGAGCTGATTGTTATTTGATGGAATTTTATTGTGAATTTTTAACCGGAGTACGGAACTAACAAAGGAAGAATCTATGCAGATTAACACAACGAATGATACGATACAAAATCCCTTAAAGAAGCAGGAACTGAATCAATACAATCCCGGACTGTATCAGGGCCGGGCTTCTACATCCAAAATCATTCCGGAAAGGGATATTGAAGCAGAAATTGCATCAAATTCTGAAAAGAAAAAACTGTATGATACAGCGCTTGAGTTTCAGTCACTATTCATCAACATGATGCTGAAAAGCATGAGGGCGAATCTTGATAAAAAAAATGATATGCTTCATGCAGGAATGAAGCAGGATATTTTTGAAGACATGCTTTATGATGAGTATGCAAAGGAAATGTCAAAAGATAAAAGATTTGAACTTGCTAAAATGATTTTTACTCAGCTTTCCGACGGACTGGGCGACCCTCAGAAAAATCAGGAAGCCATCAGAAATTATGAATCAAATTTAAAAACGCCCTTCCCGAATATTTCAGGCGAACAGCTGATTGATAAAAGATTTTAAAAAGAATTTTCTTTCCCGGGAAAATTTCTGTCTTTTACTTCCCTGTCAAATTCATTCAAAGCATCGACAATAATTTTGTCCAGATTTGCATATCGTTTTGCATGTCTGGGCTTGAAATCAGTCTCCATTCCAAGAGCGTCGTGCCAGACCAGAACCTGCCCTGAAGTGAATTTACCGGAACCGATCCCGATTGTCGGTACTGTCAGAGAATCTGTAATTTCCCTGGCTGCTGTTTCTGTTATATATTCCATGATCATTGAAAAAACGCCTGCACTTTCCAGATCTTTCGCGGACTGCATTAAAATTTTTGCATCTGATTCACTTTTCCCATGAACTCTGTAGCCGCCCTGACTGAGATAGCTCTGGGGCAGAAGTCCGATATGTCCCATAACGGGAACGCCGCTTCTGACAAGTTTTTCAATGATTTTAAGCGTTGTAAGATCGCATCCTTCCATTTTAACCGCATCGGTTCGGGATTCTTTCATCATACGGAAAGAATTGTGGAGTGCTTTTTCTTCAGATTCCTGATAGCTGCCGAAAGGCAAATCGCCGATTAGAAATCTGTCAGGAGCGCCCTGTCTTACAAGTCTGGAATGATAAATCATTTCATCAAGAGTGACAGGAAGAGTAGACTGATTTCCCTGAACGACCATACTTAAAGAATCGCCAGTCAGAATCGCATCGACACTGGTATGCTCTGCAAGTCTGGCCATGGAGGCATCATAGGCTGTAATGACGCTGATGGGAATGCCGGATTGTTTTCTTTGAATCCAGTCGGATGGGTATTTCAGTTTTTTTTTCTCCATTTTATTTCCAGGTTTTTAAATTCCCGTCTGCATCACGGTCGGTATATTCAATTTCTGCAACAGAGACTCTGTCATTGTATTGCGTACCGGCATGGATGTCCAGCACTGTAATTTTAATTCTATAGTAAAAAACATTTTCCGGATATTGCTTTGAAAGCTTCGGAGGAGGAATTTTGACCGGAATGATGAAGGGTCCGGGACTATCATGAAGAGTAAAATTTTCAATTTGAACGGGTTTCGTTTCAGGAAATAAAAATTCCACATCGGGATCATTGGCTCTTCTTTTCAGAAATTCAAAACGTATTGTTTTTATCCGGGGGATTTTTTTAAATTCATCTGTTGTGCACTTTGTGCAGCTTCCGTTATAAATTGTGACATGCAAAGGATTCCTCTCCGGAAGGATCCGATTACCGTCAGAAGGGAAATGGCTGAGTCCTGCATCGAGAAGGATAAAGCTCCCTTCAGGCGGTTTGCCCGGATAGGGGATGACAGCAGCAGTTTCAAGATTGCCGTCATGAACATTGTGCGGGCTTCCGTCTCTTGAGGGATCGTCGGCAGAAAAAGAGATTTCGCCATTTACGATGACATCACGGCCGTATATCAGAGTCTTTCTGCGGATTTCCTCCAGCGGCGTTCGAATCTGCAGATAGGTTGCTACGAGAATGATGAGAGCGGCAGCTGCTCCCGGAATGTATTTTGCATATTTCACAATTAATTTTTATAGATGATTTTGTATCCAGTTTTTAAGATCGGAAAAGACAATTTCTTTATTTTCATTGTAAATTTCATGTTTCAGCCCCGGATAAATGATCAGTTTTTTATCTGTGGAGCCTGCATTTTTGTATAACATTTCAGATCCTGTTTTGTCGGCCAGGGGATCATTTTCTCCATGTGTAATCAAAATCGGCAGTTTGATTTTTTCTGCAGCTGCAAGAATGGTTTCCCCTTCTTCAAGGATGGACATGGCGAGAGATGCGGAAATCTTAAAATGTACCTGAGTGAGAGATGCTCTTTTTATTAAATATTCATCATAGCTGCTGAGTGAAGTGTCCTTGATTCCTGTATCCATGGTTGTAGAGGGGCTGAGATTTCGCAGGATCTTTCCTATTGCGATTTTAATATTCATTAGAAGATCCGTTTGAATGAGCAGTCCGGAGGCATTGACAATTAAAGTTTTAATTTTATCAGAGCCGTAACGTAGAATATAATTCAGGGATACGGATGCTCCCAGTGAGTGTCCGATAAGAATTATTTTTTTATTTTCAGTTCCTGCAAGGTCAATAAAAAGATCAAGGTCATCGGAAAGCTGATGTATGCTTTCTGCATGTCCTCTTTTTCCGTCAGAACGGCCATGTCCGCGCATTTCATAAATCCAAATATCGCAGGGCAGACCGGAAAGGTTTTCAATTAAATAATCATAGGTTTCAAATGCTTCGCCGATACCGTGATTGATTACGATGCTTACATTGGAGTCCATATTTTCAGGGACCAGATGCATGTAGGAAAGATTCAATCCGTCTTTTGACTGAAAGGTTCCTGTTTTTTTTTGAAATTGGCTCATTGGATTCCTCAAGAAAAATTTATTTTGCTGATAATTGAAAAATATAATCTGTTATGGATAAAAAATTTAATTTCTATTTGCGAAGTTTGCGTATTTATTATTACTTTATCTCTTTTTATACGGCAGTAAAATATGCCGATTCATTTCATTTCTGATTCAGGGCAGATCAGAATGTGTCAGGAGAGTCAGAAGCGCCATCCTGACCAGGACTCCGTATGCAGCCTGGCGAAAGTAGGCAGCATTGGGTAAATCATCTACATCTGTAGATAGTTCATTGACTCTGGGAAGAGGATGAAGAATCAGAGTTTCCCTTCTGGAAGCCTGAATAAATGCACGGTTGATCATGTAGCTGTTTTTCAAGCGTTCGTATTCATTTTTATCAACAAACCGTTCTTCCTGAATGCGGGTAATATAGGCCACATCACAGTCCCAGACGGCTTTTATATCTTCTGTTTCTTCAAACTGCGTATTGTTTTTAATAAGTTCTTTTCTGTATGCTTCAGGGATGGCCAGGTCCACAGGCGAAATCAGAACAATTTCAACATCAAAAAGTTTTAGAAATTTTATCAGACTGTGGATGGTTCGTCCGAATTTTAAATCTCCGACAAATGCGATTTTCATTCCGTCCACGGTTCCTTTTTCTCTGTAAATGGTATAAAGATCCAGCAGCGCCTGGGTAGGATGTTGTCCCGTGCCGTCACCGCCGTTGATGACGGGAATATTTACAGAAGAGGCTGCAATCCTGCTTGAACCTTCAACGGGATGGCGGATCACAGCTATATCGGCATAGGCTTCAATCATTTTCATTGTGTCGGTAAGTGTTTCTCCTTTGCTGATGGAAGAAAACTGAAATCCGACAGTAGAAATGACCCTGCCTCCCAATCGGTTCATTGCAGTTTCAAAGCTCAATCGGGTTCTGGTGGAGGATTCAAAAAATAAGGAGGCCAGGATTTTTCCGTCCAGTAAGCCGAATGCCTGCTTCTCTTGATGAAGTTTTTCAAGTTTATCAGAATAATTCAGGACAATTTCTATATCTTCTCTTGTAAATTGATCCGAATCTAAAATATGCTTATGATTGAAAATTACA
>JAOUOA010000068.1 GCA_029880625.1 Spirochaetia bacterium | reverse complement strand
CAGAAGAGATTCTCGTGCGTTTCGGACTCATGACTTTTCTGGTATGGCTGTTTTCAATAATTTTCAGACAGACATCATCATATATTTACTGGATGGGAATACTGTTTTCGGCATTTGTTTTTGCAGCCGGTCATTTACCCGTAGCTTTTCAGGCTGTACAATCGCCTTCCCTGCTGCTCATTTCTTATATCCTTCTGGGAAACAGCATCGGCGGAATTATTTTCGGCTATATCTATATGAAAAAAGGCCTTGAGTCAGCAATGATTTCTCATATCTTCGCTCATGTTGTCATGATTGGTGCAGAGTATGTTTTAAATTGACGACGAAGTATATTTATGATTATGATTGATATTAAAAAGAGATTTGGATGAACTTCGGAGTTTGTAAATTTAATGTCGCCATGTCTGCAGGATTATTTTTCTTTTTTTCTGCAGCCTTTATTCTAATTTTTCTGTCTCCACAAATTTATTATAATTATAAAAATTTCGTTTTGTCTGAGGAGATGGACAGGGAATTGAACCGCATGAATATAGCTTCTCATGCGAAAATTCTTGCAAAACATGATGAGATTCAAGGAGGGTTTTCCAGTAATTATTGCATTATGTTTTCTGGTATTCTCATCCAGACAAATTTGTCGAAGGAGAGCTTTTACAGCATGTATCCTGAAGTCCGGGCCGCCTGGTTTCTGGGGCATAACAAAATATATTTAACAGGATGGGACGATTCCAGGAAAATTGTTTCTCTGTCCTGTTATACCTGTTACCCGAAAGGGATTGCTGATCTTATTTCTGAAGTTCCCTGTTTTGGTTCAGGAAACTATGCTGTAGTTTATAAATGGGAAACTTATATGTCGGACTATGATTTTAGGTGCAATTGAGGACTCCGGATTTTTGCATTCAGTCCATTACCTGCCCATCTCTCAGTGAATATATTTCTGATGTTGCCTTTCTTTGAATTGAGATTTTCCGTGAATTTCCTAACCTGTATGCCGGAGATCTTGAATATGAAAAAAAATATCTTCGTCCGTATAAGGAATATCCGGATACCGTATTTGTGATTGCATCTGACAGAGATAAAATTGTGGGGGCAAGCACGGCTCTTCCTCTTGCATTTGAATCGGAAGATTTAAACATTATGTTTTCTGCGCCGTTGAGCGCCCGGAAAATTACAGCAGGCGTCCAGCGGGTTTCGTGCCTTATGCCGCTTCCGGGCAAAATTGGAGTATGAAAAATGCCCTGAATTTCGCACGGAACTTTTCTGGAAGGATCGTGATGAAGAAAAAGAATCGGCGAAGCCAATGATTTCCTGGCTGAAGAAACTGAATTGATTTATGATTTACAGACCAGCTTTTTCTGTTAAAATTTTTTTCAGTAAACTCCCCAGCTCATTCCTTTTCCCACTTCTCCGTAGCTGACAATGATTTTACCTTTGACCTGAGTATGAAAAGTCTGCGAAATCACTGCTTTTGCAACAGTTGTTTTTCCCGATAAAATGTAGACGATGCTTCCCGGACGCACAGACCGCAAATTGCCGACAAGTGTGATTTGATCTTCTGCTGAAGAAAATACCGTTCCTTTGGATTTTATCAGATTTGTTTTTCTGGTTCGGACTGCCGTATCTTTTTTTTCAGTCATGGTTGATGAAATTCTCAGATTAACTTCTTTTTCTAGATAGGGCCAGTATCCAAGAGGGTAAAGCAGAGCAAATGGAAAAAAAACAATTGTGTTGAACCAGTTGACTTTAATTTTTTGGTCGCTTTTTTCTATAGCAAGTGAAATAATTTCATCTTTTTGAATATTTATAACAGCGTTTGAATCTATAAAAGATCTTCTGACTGCTCCTTTTACATCCTGATCAATGGATGTTTTTACAATGTAAAAATAATTGCCGCGAAATGGTTTTAAGGATGTAAAATATGGTTCAATTTTAATTTCATGCTTTCCGGCGGGAATAGGGATCTTGAAAGTCTGAGCTTTTGCCATTTTTGCAGAGCTTAATCGATAATATTTTTGGCCGTCTACCCATATTATAAGTTTTCCCATGGCATAGGAACTGTAGTAAAGAGCAACGTAACGGTCAAAAAAACTTCGTTTGAAGACTCCTGGCGGCAAAGTAAACGTAATATAACCATGATCTTCCTTTTCAACCTTTGCAAGCTGTTCCTGGTTGATTAAAATCCCCGATCTGCAATTCATAAAAACTGCAGATAAAAACAAAGAAATGATTAATGTTTGAAGAAATTGTTTCATATTCGCTGATTGTTCTGACCGATTGCCAGAATAAATATTTTAATTGTTATTTTAGACTATTTATTATATATAAAATTCGGACTTTTTTTGATCAAGATATTTTTTCTATAAAAACAAAAAAACATGATAACAGTCAATGAAACAATAAAATTATTTCATTGACTGTTTGTTTCAGTAAAGAAGATTGCTTTATTTATGCAGATTCTTGATGCGCTGGCGGAATTTATTAAATTTTTATCGGATTGGGCCTGGGGCGCACCTATGCTTTTTGTTTTTATTGGAACCGGTCTTTATCTTTCTTTTCTTCTTGGAGGGATTCAATTTCGTGCTCTTTTTCCTGCATTAAAGCTGATTTTTCATAAAGAAACAGACGGCGAAGGAGACATCAGTCATTTTGCAGCTCTTACGACAGCGCTTGCATCAACAGTGGGAATTGGAAATATTGTCGGTGTCGCTACGGCAATTGCAATGGGAGGTCCGGGCGCCGTGTTCTGGATGTGGATTTCCGGACTGGTAGGCATGGCGACAAAGTATTCTGAAGCGGTTCTCGCTGTTAAATACCGCGAAAACGGTCCTTACGGCATGATGGGCGGACCGATGTATTATCTTTCTAAAGGCGCGGGGCTGCCTTTTCTTGCATGGCTGTTTGCTCTTTTTACTCTTTTCGCAAGCTTCGGCATAGGGAATATGACTCAGGCAAATTCTGTTGCTGTAATTGTAGATTCTGTTTTCGGAATCCGTCCCTGGGTTACAGGATCAGTTTTAATGGTACTCGCCGGGGTTGTAATTCTGGGAGGAATTCGTTCCATAGGACGCGTTACTTCTTTATTAATCCCTTTTATGATTGTTCTCTATGTCGGCACAGGATTTGTGATTCTGGCAGTTAATGTGTCATCAATTCCTTCTGCGCTGCTTCTGATTTTTAAACATGCATTTACTCCTTTCGCAGCCGGAGGAGGAATTGCAGGAGCGGCAGTTTCCTCGGCAATCCGTTACGGAATTGCAAGAGGCGTTTTCAGCAATGAATCAGGGCTGGGTTCTGCACCCATTGCAGCCGCAGCGGCGCGGACAAATGACCCTGTAAAACAGGCGCTTGTAAGCATGACCCAGACCTTTATCGATACTCTCGTTGTCTGCACGATGACGGCTCTTGTAATTCTTACAGGAGAATCCTGGGTGACAAACATTTCTCCTGGCGAACTTACGGCTGTCAGTTTCAGTGAGACTCTGGGGAGTTCAGGATTGTATATCGTTTCAGCATCAACGTGCTTATTTGCGCTTTCCACTTTGATTGGCTGGAATTATTATGGTGAAAAGGCTGCGGAATACCTTGCAGGTTCAAAAGCAGTTTTCCCATATCGCATGATTTTTGTTTCTTTGATTCTGTTCGGAGCGCTGATGAAGCTTGATTTGGTCTGGAATTTTTCTGATTTGATGAATGCCTTAATGGCCCTTCCGAATCTAATTGCATTGCTGTTATTGTCGAATGTTGTGAAGAAGGAGACGATGAGATATTTTATACAGTAATTATGTAACTATAAATCTTATGTTATAAGGTAAGTGGAGTTATTTATACATATTGTTGACAAGAAAAATCTTTTTCCACTCCATGATTATTCATGAAAGAAGATACTGCCAGTTCCACAGCATTCAGTGTCGTTCAAGGCATCCTTTTGGTGTCAGGAGAGAAATAAGCTGAATCTCTGATCAGTAATGATGAAAGAAAGTTTTATGAAGGGATTCTGAATTCTTCAAATACTGGCCGGAAAAAACTCAATCAGCTGAAAAATCCTGTTTTTCGATTTTTAGCTCCATGTTTTGAAAAGATGATGATTCCAGGCCTGATGATTCATTATGTTCTTAGAAAAAATGCTATTGAAAAATTTACACGAAATGCTATTCAGGAGGGTGCCGAACAGATTGTAAATCTGGGTGCTGGTTTTGACAGTCTGCTTTATCGATTGGCGCATGAACTTCCAGGAGTCTGAATGATTGAAATGGATCATCCTGCAACCCACAGGTCAAAAAAAGAAGCTCTGTCGCAATTGGAAATATTTCTCGAAAATTTATTTCTGCTTCCTGTAGATTTCAGCGTTGATTCTCTGGAGGAAAAATTAACCGGGGCTTCGTTTTTTCAGCCGAATAAAAAAACGGTTTATATTCTGGAGGGAGTTCTGATGTGTCTGGGCCAGGAAGATATTGAAAAGCTTTTTTGCTCTTTGAAAAGTATGTCAGATAATTTTCGTCTGGTATTTACGTTTCTCCGGCTGGATGGAGAGGGGCGATATTCTCATGGCCGCCTATTTCGGCATGTCTCATAATGTTTCTCATGTCCTCGCTCCCATTAATCCAGCGATCGTCCGTATGATTAAACGAGTAACAAATAGGCGAAGAATTTACTGAAACACATACAGGGGCAAGAATGATTCCTCTGGTCCTTGATGTGAAAAACTTATCAGACTTTTTTATGTATTTCGTAAAAGAAAACCAGATGCTGGTTCCATCGGAGAATACGACAGGGCCTTTTATGAAAAAGGCGAAACTGTGATTAGAGCAGGCGATCCCGGAGATCAAGCTTTTATTGTTATAGAAGGTTCTGTCGATGTAAAGTTGCCGGGGAGCGAAGGTGTTATAGATTCATTGAAATAGGGGGATGTCTTCGGCGAACTTGCTTTGATCTTTAATGAAAAACGAACTGCTGATGTAATAGCTTCTGAGGATCTTCAGGTTATGACTCTGTCAAAAGATGCATTTGACAGGATGTTTTTCCAGGATCCAAGAAATACCATGCAGCTTGTAAAAATTCTTGCCGGAAGAAACAGAGAAATGCTGGGCAAGCTGAATTATCTGAAAAGTATGATTTGATCTTTCTCTCAAAAAATAAACTCCATCGGAAATCCTGGATGCCGGAAATTACATCAGGATATACTGTAGCTGTTGCTGTACCGAACAAAAACCAGAAGTTATTTAATTTAATTATAAAGAAAACAATTCCGTTGGTTTCCTGAAAGATCATATTCTTTCATTCAGTATTGTTTTTTTCTGTTCATTGCTCTTTTTTTACATAGAATAATCTGATCGGTCCTGCAGGGAATTAACAGGAATTTAAGTTACTTTTAGAAAAATCCTAAAGGAAATTGATTCATTTTTCTGTAACAATTCTATAAGCTTTCTGTCATATAATATAAAGGAACAATCTCAAAATTTTCATATAATATTCGGATGGTTTCCCTGTGCAGTGTCGCATATAATGGGAATGATGCCGGTTTCATGGAGTTCTGTTGGTCTATCTGGATGAAAAAATCCGTTAAAACTGAGTTTTTTTTAAGTTTTCAGCTGGATCACTTTTATTTTCAGTGAGTTTGAAATTTCTTTTGGAGAGTATTTATGGACCTGGAAGAGCAAATTGATAAACATGCGGAATGGAATGTAAAATTCAGAAAAGCAATCGTAAGTGAAGGAACTCTGAATGCAGAGGAAATCTTAAAAGATGATGCCTGTGAAATGGGAAAATGGATTTATGGGGAAGCCCGAACAAAATTTTCCCACCTGCCCGGATATGAGGATTTAAAAAAGAAACATGCAGAATTTCATGAAGCAGCCGGAATAATCGCAAAATTGATCAATGAAAAAAAATATGCTGAGGCAAAAGAAAAGATGTCTCTCGGGACACCTTTTTCTGATGCAGCCAAAAACTGCAGTACTGCAATTCTTTTATTTAAAAATGAAACAGAGAAATAAAGTTTGCAATGTTGAAAACATGATAACCAATTTAAAAGTCACGGCTGGAATTGGCTTTTTGATCGACGTACAGAAAAATCATGCCGGGGAATTCCCCGGCATCGTTTCCAATTCCTTGAAGAATTAAACCTTGCAGGTCATATCACTGCCGCAACACTGTGGCGACTTGATTTTTCCATGTCCATCGGGACATTCTGATACATGAATATTCTGTCCGTCTACATTGATTGTGCTGTGAACGAGCTCTTTTCCGCATTTTCCGCATGTAATGGATCCAACACTCATTCCGCATTTTTCACAGGTATATACTGCCATTGATCACTCCTTTGGTTTTGTAAAAATTAAACTGAAAGTATTAAAAAAGAAACTGATTTTTTTTTAACAGTGAAAAAAAATTGATCTGGAAAAATGGTTCAGTACAGGATAATCACAGGAGCTCCCGGAGGTACTGTGCTAATTATAGAAGAAAGTTCCTGAATATTTCCATCAAAAACATATTCTGAATCTGAAGTCAGGTCTATTCCAATAAAAATTTGCTTTTGTTTTGGAATAAATTTTTGGATTTCTGAAAGAATTTTTTTCAGTCTATAGGGGGTTTCATAGAGAACAACCGGCAGAGGATTTTTTGCAGCCTGTGCAAGAAAACGGCCTCTTTTTTCAGTCTGTCTGGGGGGAAATCCAAGAAAGTGAAAACCCTGGTTTGTACTGAGTCCGCAAAGGGCCAGTGCTGTAGTCAGAGCGGTAGGGCCTGGGATTATTTTTAAAGAAATATCAGATTTTCTGGCTCTTCGGATGAGTTCGGAACCCGGATCGCAGATAACAGGCATTCCGCTGTCAGAAATCAGTACAGCTGACGAGACCTTCATTAAAAGCTTGAAGGCATCGTCAATTTCATTGCTTTTTGTATGTTCATTGATTTCAAACCAGCTGTCTTTTGGAAAAGGGATTTCGTGTTTTTTAAAAAACCGGGCAGTTTCTTTTCTTGTTTCGCAAAAGATCAAATCGGCGCTTTTAAGAATTTCAAGAGCACGAATGCTGATATCGCCGGGATTCCCGATCGGCATTCCTACAATATATAAAACAGGTTTCTCCGGCACAGGAATAAATCTAAAATGCAGCTTCTTTATTCAAGGATTTTTTCAATAACTTTATTTTAGGTTAAGCGACTTTGGATCTGAATGCATCATGCTGCTTCATGGAACAGGAAAGAAAAATATCATGTTAACATACTTCTGAATCAGGCAGAAAAGAACTTGATTTTAAAACCTTAAAATACTGTAATCTATCATATCCTTTTTTGCTCCAATTTATATGAAGAAATTTCTCAAAATCATTCTTTTTACAGCTTCTGCGGTTTTATTCAGCACAGAAGCATTTGCAGAAACTCCTGAAATTGTTCAGATGTATCTGGAAGATCCGGAACGCAGTCTTGAATTTGAAGATATCATAAAATTTTCATCGGACCGGTTTTTGAAGATTGAAAAAGAAGATGCTCTCAGCGCAGGTTTTTCCAGGTCTGTTTACTGGATACGTGCTGAATTGAAAAATCTCTCGCCTGAAAAAAAATATATTCTTGAAGTTGAGTTTTTTCCTCTTGATAAAATATATTTTTATGATGCTTCCACAGATCGCAAGGTTAAAATTCTCGGGGATTCTGTATCGGGAAAAGACAGGGAAATCAAAAGCCGAAATCATGCATTTCGATATCAGCCATCGGGTGATTCTGGAACGGTCTATTTTAAAATTGATACGCGAAGTACAATTTATTTTCCTCTGAATCTTTTTGAAGAAAATAATTATCGTGATCATCAATATGTAGAACAGTATTTAATGGGAATCTGCTTCGGGATTATCCTGATTATGATTGTTTATAATTTTCTTGTTTATATTAATCTGAGATATAAGCTTTATCTTAATTATGTAATCTTTACTGTATGCATCAGCATTTATCTGTTAATTGATCACGGATACGCCAAAATGTTTTTCTGGGATCATGCGCCCTATCTGTCAAATATTATGAATCCTCTGTGGGCTATCCTGACTGCAATCACAGGTCTTCTGCTGACCTATCGTTTCCTCATCTTAAAAAAATACAGAATTTTACGAAAGTTGATTCGAGCTGTGAATGTATTTTTTATTATGTGTATTCCTTCTCTTTTTATGTTAGATTACCGTTACCTGCTTCCTGTGATAAATTTTCTTGTGCTTTCCGCTGTAATTTTAATCTTTACGGGCCTTTATCTTGAGATTCGCAGGAAAAAAGTTATGGCTTACTTTTACGCTCTGGGATTTTCGGGTTTTCTTCTGATTGCTCTGTTATCGTCCCTGTCCAATCTAGGAGTTTTCCAGCAGAATTTTATTTCAACATACGGCTTTATGCTTTCAGCTGTTTTTGATGTTACGGTTCTTTCTTTTGCCCTTGCATACAGAATCAATATCCTGAGAAAACAGAAAGATTTTTACAGAAGCGAATCGATTTTTGCTCGGCAGAGCTATAATTTGCTGAAGGATGAAGTTGAAATTGCAAGAAAAATTCAAAACTCGATTCTTCCTGCCCTGATCCCGGAAATCAGCCGGCTTAAAATTGAAACGGTTTATCTGCCTCATGGAAGCGTGGGCGGGGACCTTTATGATTTTGTTCAAATCAGCGGTCATGAACTGGGCATTCTTGCCGCCGATGTCAGCGGTCATGGAGTTCCTGCATCGCTTCTTGCCTCACGTGTAAGTTTTGCTTTTTCGCTACAAGAAAATTGTTACAGGCAGCCGGAACTTCTGATGAAGGGATTGAATCAGTCTTTGTTCAGCAAGATGGGCGGGCAGTTTGTCACGGCGGTTTACATCTTTATTGATACAGAAAAAAATATTCTGAACTATGTAAGTGCAGGGCATCATCCCATCATCATCATGAATAAAGATTCAGGGAATATTTTTTGTAAAAAACCGGCTGGAAGGCTGATCGGAGTTTTCTCCGATATTGCTGTTACGGAATCGCACTTTGAAATTCAAAAAGGAGATCGAATCCTGATTTACACGGATGGTCTTCTGGAATCGTTCGGGCATGTTGAATCTTATTTTGCTTCTGGAGGGATTGTGGAAATCCTGAAAAGTACGGTAAAAATGAATCCTGAGGAAGCAAAGCAGCTCTTTCTTAATGAATTGTCTCTTCTCGATCAGATCAGGGATGATGTAACATTTATTTTAATCGATGTTGATTGAAATCGGTTTTCCTCAGTCTTCCTGATTCACGGCCAATTCCGTTAGATTTCCTTTATAAAATTATAAATTTTCAATTGCAAGCCCCGGGGCTTCTTAAATTCTATAATAATTAGGGATTTTTTATGGTTAATGTAGGCGATGATATTAAAGCTGAAAATGCTTCCTGGAGCTTTGGCGGCAATGTCCCCAAAACTTTTGACAGTCATGTAAGCAAATCCGTTCCATTTTACCAGGAAGGCCATCAGTTAATTGTTAAGATTTCAGATTATTTTCTACAGGAAAACAGCCTGGTGTATGAGCTGGGAACCTCCACAGGAGAACTTCTGAAAAAAATTGCTGAACACAATCAAAAGAAGTCCGTTCGTTT
>JAOUOA010000571.1 GCA_029880625.1 Spirochaetia bacterium | reverse complement strand
TTTCTTTTTCTGCACAGCAAACCAGAAGAAATTCAAGTGAAAAATTCCGGGAATGCCGGAAATATCTATCATTTCATAGAAACATTTTTACGCGATAATCATCTCGAACTTTCATCAGATGAGTTTCAAAAAGAATTTATCAGAAAAGTTCATTCACTGAAAGAATATGAGTTTCAGGCTGTACGCTTTCGAAAAGGGGAAGTGCATTTCACTACAGCAGATATAAAACCCGATTACATGGTGTATTCCTATGTTTTCACAGAACCTTCGACAGAAAAAAACATAACGATCGAAATTTATTTTCAGAATATTGACAGAGTTGTATCTGCTCAAAGAAAAAATGTAATTCTTTCCATCGGTCTCATTGTCATAGTTTTCGGAATGATTTTACAGAAGATTCTGCAAAGAATCATAACAGTGCCGATCTGGAAAATGCTGGATGATGCCATACTTTTCATCGAAGGAAATAAATCCATCCGTTTTGACGAAACGCGAAATGATGAATTCGGATTTCTTGCCAGGTTTATTAATGAAATCATTGAATCCATATTTAAAGAAAAAGAGAGAAACTACGTAACACTCCAGTCCATTACGGATGCTGTAATTTCTGTGAATACAGAGGGAGCCATACAGTATTTAAATCCTGCAGGGGAAAAACTTTTCGGCATTTCCAATTTGAAAGCGGAAGGAGTCCATGTAGATGAAATTCTCAGTTTAATTGAGGAAAATACGCTTGAAGTCATTCCCAATCCCTTTCATGACTCGATTCTCACCCGAACTCCGCAAAGGATTTCCGGGCATACGGCTCTTGTTCGGGAAAACGGGAAAAAAATTTCCGTAGAAGTTTCTTCAGCTCCCATGAAATCCATGAATGATACAATCCTGGGAGCTGTGATCATCATCCAGGATGTAAGCAAAACCAGAAAACTCACACAGCAGCTTTCTTACCAGGCAAGCCACGATTCTCTGACCGGCCTTTACAACAGACGTAAATTTGAAGAGAAACTTACTCAGATTGTGCAGGACATGGATCCCGGACAGATTCACAATCTTCTCTATATGGATCTGGACCAATTCAAGATTGTAAATGATACCTGCGGACATATGGCAGGCGACGAACTTCTTCGCCAGCTTGCAGGATTGATGAATACCAATTTACGAAAGGGAGACACGCTTGCACGTCTTGGCGGCGATGAGTTCGGTCTGCTCCTGGAGAACTGCAGTTTGAAAGATGCCGTTGAAATTGCAGAAAAAATCAGAATCCAGGTCAAAGAATACCGATTCAACTGGCACGATAAATCTTTTGAAATCGGCTCCAGTACCGGCATAGTTACAATTCTGCCGGGCGATAAGAATATTTCCCGGGTCATGAGCGCTGCAGATCTTGCCTGTTATGCAGCAAAAGAGGGCGGAAGAAACCGCGTCCATGTTTACGAAACCACAGATGAAATATTCGCAAAGAAACACGGAGAAATGCACTGGGCAACGGTTATCGCAGAGGCGCTGAAAAAAGACAGGTTTGTTCTTTACAGACAGGCAATCCTGCCCATCCAGCAGCGGCATGAGGATCTGATGCATTGGGAAATACTGCTCCGACTGAAGGACGAAAGCGGAAAAATATTTTCACCGGATGCATTCTTATCCGCTGCAGAAAGATACAGCCTCATGGAGGAAATTGACAAATGGGTAATTAAAAATGTTTTCCTTTCCATGCTGGAACTGGAATGCTGCAAAGTCTCCGGCAGCACGAAGCGAATTATCGCAATCAATCTTTCCGGCGCATCGCTCTGCAATAAGAATATCTATGACTACATTGTAAATATGGCTCAGCGCTATGAAACAAATCTTAACGAAGTCTGCTTTGAAGTCACGGAAACTGTAGCCATTACCAATCTTACTTTTGCATCCCAACTTATAAATGACTTAAAAAAACTGGGATGCAAATTTGCTCTGGATGATTTCGGAAGCGGACTTTCCTCATTCGGTTACTTGAAAAATTTGCCGGTAGACTACCTGAAAATAGACGGAAGCTTCGTAAAAGACATGTCCACTGATCCCATTGACCAGGCCATGGTGGAAGCCATAGGACGCATCGGTCATTTTATGAATATTAAAACCATCGCCGAATGGGTATCCGATGAAAAAACACTGAATATGCTGGAAAACACAGGCATTGATTATGCACAGGGAAATTTTCTGGACGATCCTAAACCTCTTGATTTCGAAAACATTTCCGATTCAAAGTAACGAGGATTCATTGTTCGAAAGTTTTCCCTGCTGAAGCATTTTCTTTTCCAGGAAATGCACTTTGATCAGAAAAAATCCGCCAATCAAAAAAAGAAAAATTACGGACATCATGCCGTAACGGGGATTTCCCGTCACCCTGCCTACCGTACCGATTAAAACCGGCCCGATGATTACTGCAAACTTTCCTACCATATTATAAAATCCAAAAAATTCAGCAGCCCGTTCCCGGGGGAT
>JAOUOA010000067.1 GCA_029880625.1 Spirochaetia bacterium | reverse complement strand
GGCCGGGATCAACAGCATTTTTCCTGACAGTACAGATGAAATACTCTTTGAATTCGATCTGGAGCCTGAAGATGTCCTGGTGGTCAATAAATACCAGGACATAAAGATGGGAACAGAATATAAAATGACCACCAAAGAAGAAAAAAATAAAATTTCCCTGAAGGTTCTTAAAAAAGAGGGAAATGCAGCTGTCTTAAAAGGAAATTTCCATACTTATTCAAGAACACCGAAAAAAACAGGTGAATTTAAATCTGAAAAAGAGTTTCTTTCTCAATTTAAAATTTTTAAAAATGGAGCCTATGAAGTCGGCGAAGAATATATCATGCCGAATCTGCGCAGCCTACCTACATTTCCGGATCATAAAATTAAAACTGGATCAGAATGGAAAGCGCCTGCTGAAGAAACGCTGGATATCCGTGATGTAAAAATCCATATCCCCCTTACTGTTCAGTACAAATATACGGGAAAATCAGAATATACAGATCCACAGGGAAAAAAACATATTCTGGACCGCATTGAATACAGATATGCGATTGACCATGTTGTCAAGGACCGAAAATCTGGAATTAAAAAAATCACAGGTTTTTCCGTCGATGAACTCTGGTTTGATACGGAAAAAGGCATTCCTGTTTTTGATTCCAACAGGCTTGTTTATCATTTTGTCATGCTGGATGGAAATATTCTGCACTACAATTTCCACATTGATTCTTGGTATAAAAAAATCCGCCACCTGAAAAAAGAAGACAAAAAAGAAATTGCAGATAAACTTAAACATGATCTGAAAAAAGAGAAAGATATTACCGTTCGGGAAAATGAAGACGGAATTATTCTTGATATGAATGCTGTTTTTTTTGATTATAATTCACATAAACTCTCAGGCGATGCTGAAAAAAAACTGAAAAAAATAGAAAAGCTTCTTCGTAAATTTCCGGATCGTGAAATCAGAATATCCGGACATACCGATTCCAGGGGATCGGCATCATACAACCTGAAACTTTCCGAAGCAAGAGCAAAAAGCGTTCTGGAAGCTTTGAAAAAAATCGGCGATATCGATTCCAAAAGACTCTCCTATAAAGGATATGGCGAAGAAAAGCCTGTTGAATCCAATCTGACAGAAGAAGGAAGATCCAAAAACAGAAGGGTTGAAATCCTGATTGTTACGGAATAGCTTAAAGAGACTGCCGCATGTTTCCTTTCGATATTACAATTTCCTCGGTCACGGAAATGGAACATTTCAGCTTTCAGATCGGCTCTTATCTTCTGGAACACTTCCATGATTCGCTGATCCTCCTTGAGGGAGAACTCGGAACCGGAAAAACTGCGTTCACAAGAGGACTTGGAAAAGCTGTTGAAATTGAAGACAATATCAACAGCCCCACCTTCAATCTTCTCAATGTATATGAAGGGAAATCCGGGAAACTGTTTCACTACGATCTATACCGAATCCAATCATTCGATGAAGTCATTGAACTGGGATTTACCGAAACCTGGGATGAAAAATCCGGTATCCCTGCAGTGCACGCAATAGAATGGTGGAAAAAAGCGGGAGATCTGATCCCGGATCATGTCCCTGCTTACATTATTGAAATAACCTATTTACCGGACAATGAAGACTCAAGAAGACTACAGGGAAAAAAACGAGAGAAATAACGATGCAGATAAAATCTGTCTTGTGTTTGACGCAACCAATCAATGGATTATCGCTGGAATCTTCGGTCCCATGGAGTCAGAAATCAGCATCCGGGCAGATCGTGACAGCTTTACAAAGCTGACTCCGGTGATTGCCGATCAATTAAAAAAAAATCAAATTCAAAAGCCGGACTGGATCATAACAACACTCGGTCCGGGATCTTATACCGGCACAAAAATCAGCGTAACTGCAGCAAGAACCCTTTCTGCTTTATGGAACATTCCTGTTATGGGAGTGGATTCGCTTACTTTTTATTTCAATTTTGTATGTAAAAATTTACCTCCGGGAACTCCGGCAGGAGTATTACTGGATGCCAGGCAGAAAAAAGTATATGCAAAAGTTTCTCAAAATGCCCTGAAAGAGTCATCCAATCTTGATTCCCGAAATTTACTGGATATACCGCCCGATGATCTTTTCACTCATCTGAAGCCCTGCAGACTTTTTGCAGATGATCCACAGACCATCATGAATTATACGGAATCATCCCATTCACATGTTCCCGAGCCGCTTCTGAATCCTGATGCAAAAACTCTTTATGAAACGGGAATTGCATCGGGCGGCTTTGACCATACAGCAGATTATGAATCTCTGATACCACTTTACTTAAGAGAAGATCCGGCGACAGCAAAATATCCGGAAGGACTGACCAGAAAATGAATAAAAAAATCAACTCAAGTATTTTAACGTTTTTCATGAAAAACGCAGGCAAATCTATTTCTTTCCGTGAATTTGATAAATTTATAAAAAAAGAATTGAATCCCTCAAACAAAGGGAAGCGAAAAATCACTAGGAAAAAACAGAACGAAATGGATGCCACCCAGGACCCCATGATTATCGTTGCAGAACTGGAACTGCTCGGAATCATCACGATTAAAGGCAGGTCCTTTAGAGTAAAAGAACCGTTTCTTTTAACAGGTAAAACATCTCTCAATCCCCGCGGAATTGCTTTTATTACCGTTCAGGGCGCAGACCCTCTGGCAAGAGATATTTTTATCGCACCGTCTGATACGAAAGGCGCTCTGCCAGGCGATGAAGTCATTGTAAGACTTAAAGACAGGAAACGCGAAAGATTTGAAGGCTATATCGTAAACATTGCAAAAAGAGCAAGAAAATTCTATCGAATGAAGCTTCTTTCAAAATCAAAGCAGAATGCTGTGCCGGGTTTTCTTCTGGATACGCCCGGCCAGGTCTCAGCATGCATCATGACAAACCGCATCCCCTCAGATATGCTTAAAAAAATAAAAGGAGATGTCAATGTAATTGTAAAGCTGACCGGCAAACAAATTATGTATATGGGTTCGCATATGCATGAAGCGGAATTCATCAGATTTGAATCCGACTCGGACCAGGATCCGGATTTTGAAAGAGTTGCGATGAAATACAATCTTGATCCTGTGTATCCCGGAAACATTCACCTGCCGGAAGAAAAAGAAATTACAGAGGAAAAAATCTCTTCTGTAATTAAAACTGAGAAACGTAAAGATCTGAGAGATCTTTACACTGTCACAATTGACGGCGATGATTCAAAAGATTTCGACGATGCGATCACCATATTAAAAGAAAAAAGAAAAATCAGGCTTTATGTTCATATTGCCGACGTTGCATACTACGTTAAAAAAGACAGCCCCCTGGATAAAGAAGCGCAGCGCAGGTCAACTTCCGTATATCTGCCAGGCCGCGTCATTCCCATGCTGCCCCCTGTTCTTTCAGAAAATCTCTGTTCCCTCGTTCAGGATACAAACCGGCTTGCCTTTACGGCAGAAATGTCAATCGACCCGAAATCCGGGAAAATCACCGATTCAAAATTTTACAGATCCGTAATCCGTGTCAACCGCCGCCTGACCTATAAAATTGCAGAAAAAGAACTTGACGAAGCCCTTCAAAACGGAAAAGAAACCGATCTTTCGCTAATGTGGGAGATTTCAACAAGACAGAAAAAACTCCGCATCAAAGAAGGCAGGATTGATCTCAATATTAAAGAATCAAAAATTAAAACTGACGATAACAATGAAGTTTCAGAAATTGAAACGTCAGAACGTCTGAAATCATCAATGATTATCGAAGAGTTTATGCTATCTGCAAATACAGCTGTTGCCCAGTTCCTGCGCAAAAAAAATGCAAAGGTTCTTTACCGGGTGCATGAAGCGATGGACGAAGGAAAAGTTGAAACTCTCAATACATTTTTTAAAATCTACAACATCCCTTTTGAAATGAAAAACAACAAGCCTTCAGAGCTGCACAAAGCCCTTAAGACAGCGGCAGGGGATCCCGTTTCTGAAAAAATATTCAACATGCTGCTTTTACGTTCCTTTATGCAGGCAAATTACAGACCGCAGCCTGCCGGCCACTGGGGACTGGGATTTAAAGACTACTGCCACTTCACCTCTCCAATCCGCCGTTATCCTGATCTTGTTGTCCACAGAGTTCTTGCAGCTGTACTGAACAAAGAAAAACAAGTCTACGGCGACGAAGAAATTCATACACTGGGTATGCTTACAAGCGATCTTGAAAGAAAAGCAATGGACGCCGAGCGCGATATGGTTAAACTAAAGGTCATCCGTCATATCGAAAGAACAGGAAAAAAAGAATTTAAAGGGTTTATCACAGGATTCCGTACAGACAGAATTTTTCTGGAACTTGAGGATTATCCCATTGAAGCAGTTGTAGCAGCTTCGCATCTTACCAACGATGCAGAACTGATTTTACCCGACCGGTTTTCCGCTTACATAAAAAAATTCAGCAGACCGGCTTTCCTTGGGGAGGAATGGAATCTTGTCATCGACAGATACGATTATGAGGAAATCAGGCTTTATTTTAAGCCCGCCCCTGGATTTGCGCCCACTTCTGTATTCAAGTAGCGTCTCCTTTTAAAAGGGCCATTTCAATTCATGATTAGGAAATGCCCCGTTTATGAATGCCTTCTCTGAGTATAAAAATTTTGACCTGAATCTGTTTTATATGGATAAAAGGAAACATATTTTCAGTAGAAAATTTTCTTCCAGGCGGTTTCAATATTTTCGCTTTTCATCAGAGCGCTGCCGATCAATATTGCATCAGCAAATGCATCAACTCTTATGCGTCCTTCCCTTGATTCCACGCCGGATTCTGCCACAATTACAGAATCTTTTTTTTCTCTTCGTATGATCGGCGCAAGTTTTTCCGTTAAAGCAAGATTCATTTGAAGCGTATCGAGATCTCTGTGGTTGATGCCGATGATATCCGCATCTGCTTTTAACGCTCTTTCCATTTCAGCTTCATTGTGAATCTCAACCAGAATATCCATATTTACGGACCGCGCAATCTCAAGAAAATCTCTGAGCTGAAAATCATCTAAAATGCGGACAATCAGAAGAATTGCATCTGCACCGGCAGATTTGGATTCAAAAATCTGTGACGGCGAAATGATAAAATCTTTTCTGAGAACAGGGATGCCGCTATTTTTGGCAGCAGGAAGATGAGACAGATCACCCTGAAAGTAATCACGGTCTGTGAGTACAGAAACTGCTGAAGCGCCCAATCTTGCATATTCTTTCGCAATGAACTCAGGTTCATAATCTGCTTTTAAAAGCCCCATGGACGGACTTGCCTTTTTACATTCTGCAATTATTTTAACGGGATCCTGACCGGATCTTTTCAGTGCGTTTTTAAATTTTGAGCCGGGTGAGCTGTCATGGACAAGCTCAAGTTCGGGAATAGCTTCAACTTCCCTTTTTTTGGTTTCTACTATTTTTTCAAGAAGTCCGGCAGCATTTGCCACCGGTTCCATCAGGAGTTCAGAGCCTCAGCTTCTGTTTCATAGATATCAAAAAGAGAGGTTAGTTCGATTACATCAAAAATTCTTTTCACTGAAGGTCTGATATTTGAAAGTTTCATGGTTCCTTCTTTTGCATTCAGTTTGCGTAAAGTTGCAATGCATGCACGAAATCCGGAAGAACTCATGTATTCAACTTTTTCCATATTTAATACAAGGTGCTTGCAGTCTTCGCTATCGATCATCTTTGCAAGTTCCTCTTCGATTTCATTGGATACAGAAACATCCAATCTCCCTTCAAGGTAAACGACTGTTGAATTGCCTGATTTTTTTGTATTTAACACCGGTAAACTCCTTTGGTATTAATGGTTCTGTTAAAACCTGGATAATTTATATCACAATTTTTTATGCCATGTAAGAAATCAAGTTTTCTAAAACTGACAACTTAATATTTTAATATATATACGTGGATTAATTTGGGTTCATTACTGAATTAATGATAATTATTGTTTCCACAACCCAAAATATCATCCTTTGTATTGAATAGGGTAATAGAACTATACTCCTTTTTTACTGTCAATAAATAATATCGAAAAATTGACTGATAAATCTTTACAACTCTGTGGATTTCTGCTTGCACTGAGAGTCGGAGGAATTCATCGATTTGAGATGAGCAATTCCTCACTTTTTGTAATTGATGCCCATGCAATGGCTTACCGGGCCTATTATGCCATGCAGGGTCAAAATTTAACCCATCCGGTTACCGGCCAGCCAACAACTGCCATTTTTGGATTTTTCAGGATGCTTTTCAAGCTCCTTGTTGAATACAAGCCGGATTTTACAGCTGTAACCTGGGATGCTCCCGGAGGCAGTTTCAGAAATGAAATGTACACAGAATACAAGGCTCACAGAAAGCCCATGCCCGATGATCTGCGCTACCAGATAGATGAAATCAAGGAAATCATTTCAAAATGCGGTTTTATCATCCTTGAAGAAAAAGGCTATGAAGCCGATGACCTGATGGGAAGCCTTTCAAACAAATTCAGCAAAAAGTTAAAAGTCATTCTGCTTACAGGAGATAAAGACTGCTACCAGCTCCTGAATGAAAATGTACATATGCTCCGGGGAATCAAAGGGGTAAGCGAGTTTACTGAAATTAATCCAGAATGGGTAAAATCAGAACTCGGCGTTACTGTCAATGAAATTCCCGACTACATGGCTCTTGTAGGAGATGCATCGGACAACATCCCCGGGGCCAAAGGAGTCGGTCCAAAATCAGCTGAAAAACTGATTCAGGAATACGGAACAATAGATAAAATCTACCAGCACATTGACAGTATAAAACCCGACGGACTGAAAAAGAAACTGAGCGATTCAAAAGAGAATGTTTTTTTGTCAAGAAAGCTGGCAGAAATCGATCTTGGAGTTGCATCCATTGAAAATCTGGATGAAAATAAAATCCGTACTCCTGATTTTTTAAGCAATGATGTCATTCAAATGTTCCGCCATGAAGGCTACACGCAGATTTACAATGAACTTCTGAAAGCAAAAAACAAAACCGGCGAAAATAATAAATTGTCTGCCGATATGGATCCAAAAATAAAATCTAAAAAGACACACTCAAAGCATCCAGCCGAAAATGATTTATTTACGCAAAACAGCATTTCTGTCAGTACAAAAGAGAAGACAGAATACCGCATGATTTCTGATCTCACTTCATTAACAAAAGAACTGGAGAATCTGACAGATGCAAAAGAAATTTCTGTTGATACAGAAACCAACAGCACAAATTCCATGACGGCGAATCTGGTCGGAATTAGTTTATCCGCAAAAGAAAAAGATGCCTGCTATATTTCACTTCCTCCTGAAGAATCTTTATTTAAGGAAAATGGCATTGACTTAAATGAGGCCCTGCCCCTTCTCAAAGAGTTTCTGGAAAATCCCAGAATCGCGAAAATCGGACAGAATATCAAATACGACTATATCATTCTGAGACGAAACGGAATTGATCTTCAAAATATTCATTTTGACACCATGATTGCTTCCTATCTTCTGAATCCGAATATGCGACGCCATAATCTGGACGATATGGCTCTGGATCTCCTGGGACATGAAAACATTAAATACGAAGAAATTGCAGGAAGCGGAAAAAACAAAACCACATTCGATAAAATTGATCCAGAAAATATTCGGGACTACGCCTGCGAAGATGCAGACATAACTTTTCGGATTTACAATATTCTGAAAAAAAGCATCAAGGAACAGGATCTTTCAAAGGTAAATGAAAAAATAGAAATCCCGCTGATTCGTGTCCTTGCCTCCATGGAAGCGGCAGGAGTTTCAATCGATACGGAATATTTCGAAGGGCTTTCTAAAGATTATGAAAAGAAATTAAACAAACTGGAAAAACAGATTCATACGGATGCAGGAGAGCCGTTCAATATCAATTCCACAAAAGAACTGCAGGTTGTTTTATTTGAAACTCTGAATCTTCCGCGCGGGAAAAAGACAAAAACCGGATACTCAACGGATCAGTCTGTTCTGGAAGATCTTCGGGGAATGCATCAAGTTGTTGACAGGCTCCTTGAACACAGAAAATATTCAAAATTAAAATCTACATACGTGGACGCCCTTCCCCGCCTGATCCATCCTGTGACAGGAAGAATCCATACCAGTTTCAATCAGACGATTGCGGCGACAGGCCGCCTGTCTTCCAATGAACCGAATCTTCAGAACATACCAATCCGCGAAGACACAGGCCGCGCCATACGACGCGGATTTATTGCCGCTCCGGGATGCGAAATTCTTTCTCTGGATTACTCTCAGATTGAACTCCGCATCATGGCGCACTATTCAAAAGATCCCGCCCTGGAAGAAGCTTTTATCAGCGATAAAGTTGACATTCATGCACGCACAGCGTCATCGCTTTTCGGCGTAAATGAAAATAATGTAAATGCAGACCAGAGATCAAAAGCAAAAGTCGTTAATTTTTCCATTATTTACGGCGTGACAGACTTCGGCCTCGGACAGAACTTAAATATCCCAAGAAATGAAGCGGCAACTTATATAGAACGCTTTTTTGAGAAATATCCGGGCGTACGCCGTTTCATGGACGAAACCGTTGAATTTGCAGAAAAAAACGGATATGTGGAGACTCTGAGCGGCAGGAAGCGCCAGATCACCGATATTAATTCTTCCAACAGATTCAGGAAAGAAGGAGCAAAACGAACGGCTGTCAACACTCCCGTTCAGGGAACTTCCGCCGACATCATCAAGCTTGCCATGATTGAAATTTTTAATGCGTTTCAAAAAGAAAAACTGAAATCCAAAATGATCCTTCAGGTCCACGACGAACTTTTATTTGATGTAATCCCAGAAGAAAAAGAAACGGTATTGACGATTGCAAAGGAAAAAATGGAAAATGCCATGAAACTCCGTGTACCTCTGAGGGTGGACTACCGATTCGGAAAAAACTGGGATGAAGCGCACTGATAAAAAATATCTTTTACATCAAGAATATCCAGAAAGTAAAAAAGTAGCATAACAGTGAAAAATAATTCAATATCCATTGGTTCTGATTCGCAGAATTCTAATTTTTAAAAAATCAATTCATTCATCACTTCATCAAGTTTTCTTCTTTCGATGACCGTAATATTTTTGGCAGAAGAAAGCTGAGAAACAAGCAATTCGCTGACGATATTTCCGTAATCTTTCTCTACAAGAAAAACATCAAAGTCTGTTACGGCAATTTTGATTTCCTTATTTTTCTCTGCAAATAAAGCAGACTGAAGCAGAATCAGAAAATAAAGAGCAGATAAAAAAAAGGCAGAAACTTTTTCACAATAGAATTTCCTCCTTCATTCCGGGCCCGGGCAAAAGATCCTGCATGTTTTCAATTAATTTCTCGTTCAGGCATTGCCGTAAAAAAAACAATTAATAAATCTGGCCCTCGGAGTTCAACTCCCGAAAAATCCATCTGGGAAAATCCCGGAAATTAATAATACCCGCAAAAAATGATAAAAAATCATATACAGACAAATTCAGAAGAAAACAGTCCTATATCAAGACTGTAAAATTACAAAAAATTGCAGGTATTTTTAATGCATGTCTTAAACGTTTCTAGAAAAAAATACGAAAAAC
>JAOUOA010000570.1 GCA_029880625.1 Spirochaetia bacterium | reverse complement strand
GCCAAGGTTTTAAAATGTGAAAATACGGGCCATCAAAAAAAAACAAAGATTTGGGCAGGATTTCAATATATTGTTTACGATGGAGACCTGAATTCATTAAAGGTTTAACAGGATGGAAATACAAAAAAATATTACTGTGTGGATTTCACTTCTTAGCGGAATCATTTTAATCTTGCTTTCCATTGCAATGTTTATTTCTTCAATTTTGTCTTTTCTGTTTCCTCCTGATCCAGCGATGGGTCTTCCCGTCAGTGAATATCAAATACTGGCGGGAATTATTCTATCAATCCTGACCGCAGCTCTGAGTATACCAGGAATTCTTTCCCGAATCCTGAAAAAAGAAAATAGAAAAATTCAAATGATGAAAATCAGCGGTTATATTCTTTTAATTTTTACAGCGATTTTCCCTTTTACAATTCCTATCTCACCGGTTGTAACTTTTTTCTTCCTGATGATGGGAGCATCCGGACTGTGGATTTTGTTGTGGATTCAGAATAATAAAAACATTAATTTGTAAATGTATACTGTTTTGCATCGCCCCAGAGGCGTTCCAGGTTGTAGTAGCTCCTTTCATCTTCCAGAAATAAATGAACCACCGGATCGACGAAATCCACAATAACCCAGCCGGATTCCAGATCTTCCTTGCGAAATCCGCTTTTTCTTTCGGGCATTTTATCTGCAAAAACTTTCTGCATCTGCCGCACCGTAGATTTTAAGTGCAAAGAAGACATCACTGTTCCAATGATAAAAAAATTAAAATAGGGATTCACGCTGCTCAAGTCAAAGATAAGAATATCTTTGACTTTTTTATCTGTCAGGTAATCGTAAATTTCCTTCATGAAAATCTGCAGTTCTTGATCCAGGATGCTTTCTTCTTGTTTTTTTTCAGACATTATTCCGCCTTAAATATGAAATTTTTTCCTGTCTATATCCTGTCCAATAATAAGAGTAATATCAACTTCAAGATTCACGCGCCGGAAAAAAACATTTTCAGATTTTAAATCTAGAAGTTCTGACATTTTTTCAGCGTTAAAGACATTTCCCGAACGGTCCACGATAAGAGTGGCGCCGTGTGGTTTGAATGCATAATTGTTTGTATCAAGCACAAGAGGTCCACGGTCCTGAATATACTGCTGCATTTTTCTTGCAAGGCCGTTTATATCGGTTCCATTCAGAACTTCAACAGAGAATGCATCCGATCGAAATTTTCCCGATTTTAAATCCTCTTCAAACTGAGTAAAAATGCTTTTCGATCTTTTTTCTTTTACAAGCAGAACATTCACAGGTCTGTAGTAGGTTCCTTTCTGAACAAGCTCAAGGGGAATTTCAAGAACAGAAGAGTTGATCCCTTTTTTTTCAAGGATGTAAGAAACCAAACTTCCCATTTCATCTGCATTCAGATTTGTTTCAAAGAGAGAAAATGCGAATGAACGTAAATCTGATTGCGGAATTTTTTCTCCGATGGATCTGCGGTTCCAAAAAAGAGTCAGGAGCATGGACTCTGCCCTGTAAAGTCTTTCCACGCCGGACAGATACTCTTTACCAGGATCTGTCTTCTGACGTGCATTGATAAATTCAACAAACTGTCTCCCCGTAAATTTATGAAAACCCTGAGGATACTGAAAGCCGGTATTTTCAAACACTGCAGGTTCTTCTAAAAAATACGGCAGTGTTCCGGAAAGATCAATCCAGCGCATAAAAGAATCTGTGTCTGTATAAATATAATAACTGCTTTTGATATCAGTATAATTTTCAAAACGATCTGCCTGATTGGGCGACAGTTCGGCGATTTTGCCTTCTTCTTCAGTAAAGGCCGCATCTGTATTGATAAAATAATAAAGGATATGCTTTTCCCGGGGAAAAATAATCATTTGTGCCAAATGTTCAATATGGTTTGTTTCTGAATTCTTAAGAGCTAGCTGAACGGCAAAAGGCTTTTCTCCGGAAATCAGCCTGTCCATGTGATTTGCTGTAGCAATTTTATAAATAAAATATGCTCCTGCGAATACAGCAACAAGCAATATTGGAAAAATAAATTTTTTCAGTCTTTCCATAAATTAATCAACCCGATGAATGTAAGGGATCAAATGCCGCTATCATTCCTATTTTAATGAAGAATTCAATAAATGATCAGAATCATTCAGATACTCTGAACATAAAGATTTTTGCTCAGAATATAGTCTACTGCAGATTCCTGCAGACATTCATCAAGCTCTTTTCGTAACTGCACACCGCCATCTAATATTTTTTCTCGGATTTCTGAACTGCTGCAGTTAATTTGAGGATTTTCAAGGAATCTTATTTCAGGAGTGACTTCTGGAAACTTTTCAATCAGCTCTTCTGTAATTTCCAGGAGAAGCCCCGCATCATCATGATTTCTCTTCAAAACAAAGAGAGGATGGCTGCGCAGAATTTCCGAAGGATTTTTCCAATGCGAGAAAGACCTGAATGCATCACTTCCAAGAACAAATGATAGTTTTTCATCCGGGTAAA
>JAOUOA010000001.1 GCA_029880625.1 Spirochaetia bacterium | reverse complement strand
AGGGAATAAAGGTTTCTTCTGCAGCCCTCTGATGAGCCTCCTGAATGGTCGTAAAAATATGAAGTCCTCCTGTTTCCAGTTTGCGCTTGAATTTTCCTGGAAGAACCGATCGAACGTATGCGCTTACATAAGGGTGCAGATTCAGTCTCTGACCGAATGCGCTTTCATTGGGAGAGCGGTTCAGTACAGAATAATAATCTTCTTCAAGATTCCTGTATGACAGGGTCGCTTCACGAATATCAATCATTCCGTTTTCGATCAGGCGCTTGAAAACAACCCGAACCTTCATACGGGATTCATTTACATCGCGCAGAGGACTGAAGTCTCTGGGACGCGTTGTGAGGGAGGCTATGACTGCTGCTTCGCCCCAGTTAAGATCAAATACATTTTTATCAAAATAGAATTGCGATGCAGCTTCCACTCCGATGGTGCCATGCCCTAAAGGCACTTCGTTAAAATAAATCTCCAGAATTTCCGGTTTGCTGAACCTCAATTCCATCCATAAAGCATAGAATGCCTCTCTGGCTTTGCGAAGCATGCTTCTTTTTCTTGAGAGGAAACGAAGTCTTGCCGCCTGCTGCGTAATTGTTGATGCTCCTTCTTTAACTTTACCGGCAATAACATTTACAAAAGCGGCGCGTAAAATTCCCCGTATATCAATTCCGAAATGGGTGAAAAAATTGTTATCTTCCGTTGCAACAAAGCATTTTGCAATCTTTGACTCTGCCTTTTTTTGGTCAAGGTGTATAACGCGTCGGCTGAAATTATAGTACTCTGAAATAGCAACATCCTCTCCGATTTCACCCACAGAATAAACAATGGAAGGACGTTCATATCCTTTATCCAGAAAAACTACAAAAGGATCTGCAGGAGAGGCAACCAGCATCAGCGTAAAAACAAAAAACAATCCAAAGAGGAGAATCGCTGCCTTAAGCAGATCTTTTCTGTCATCGCCTGAATTAAAAAATAATATTTTATCATTCCAGTAATGAAAAATGACTCTTGAAAAAATTCCAGTTTTCCCCGGCGGTGTAAAGACACTCTGGCGGTACGGATCAATTTTTGGACTGTCCTTCATCTTCTTTCACCAAACCGGACCTCGGGCGCTTCTGTCAATCGGAACTTTCAATAACTATTTCTATTTTTTATTGAGAGGGAACCTTTCTGTTGTAAAATAGAGGTAATAACAGTATATCAAAAATGCCCATCCGGCAAACTGCGAAAAGAAATTTGCAAAAGCGGCGCCCATAATTCCGAATTCCGGTATTAAAATTAAATTTAAGACCAGTCCCCCCATCATGCGAAGCCCTGCCTCAATTGTGATGATACGAGGCTGATCCAGGGCAAATAATGCCGTACCCAGTGGAGCAAAAACCATCCTGAGCAGAAACGAGGGGTAAAGGACATACAGAAGCTGAACAGATGGAAGATACTCTTCACCGTACCATGCCGGAATAAAAAGAGCAAAAATCCATAAACCGGGAAGGAACATTACCGTTAGAGGAATAATGTATTTATAAATTCTTTTAAAGATAGCAAGATACTCGCTTTTTGTTTCCAGAACACTGAATCGGGGAAGCAAAATAGACTGCATTGTAGCAAGAAGAATTAAAAAACCCTGCATGGGCAGTCTTGCCGCATTATAAAGTCCTGAATCTCTTGTATTTGTAATCAGAAGGATTTCCATCCAGTCGGAAGTAATGGAGAAAAACGAAGCTGCCAGAATCCACAGATTATAAGAAAACAGCTTTTTCAGCCAGAACTGAATATCGCCGGTAGGTTTCTGAAAAAAAAATGACGGAGAAAAAAATAAGAAAAATAAAATCACAACAAAATAAGGAACAATCGAGAAAATATAGACCACATGAGCGCCCGAAATATCTCCGTCTTCAAGGAAAAACAAGAGTCCTATAAAAAAAAGACGAAGGATTCCTACTCCGGGAAGCCAGAGCGAAAGCCGGAAATAATATTGATGAGAAACCAGAAGCGCATCCAGATAGGAAATAAGCGACATGCCTGCTCCGCCCAGAAAAACCATCCACAGAATTAAAATTCCGTCGGGGTAAACAAAAGGAACAATAAGAGAAACCGAATCGGCCATATTTGCGTATACGGGAATAAAAAGAAGGGTCACCCCACCTACAGCAAGAAATGCATATAGCTTTAAGAGGAGAGATGCAGAATTGATGGTTGCTGTAAGCGAAGCATTTTTTTCTTTTATGGCAGGAGTCAGAAAGCGGACAAGAGAATACTGAAGTCCCACTTCCAGGAAAGCCTGAAAGACAATGATTCTTGCCATTGCCTGTCCGTAAAGACCGTGATCTTCAACAGACAGTATTTTTCCCGCAATAAGAGAAAATATCAGAGCAAGGAACGAATTCAGAGACCGTGCAAGAAAAACAACAGCCGCTCTGCGTACGCCGGAAGAGAACCTGTCAGTTATATTTTTAATCACTGTTAAAGGCACTTATTTCTGCCAGACCGTCTCAACAGACCCTGCAAAAAGGAATCCTGAAAAATAATACATATCTCTCTGGATTGAAATACGATGATCCTGAAGCGACATACGCTCCCATCGCGTCTGAACCGACGACGTTTTATTTTCACCCGGTATCTTCAATAATCCTGTGAGAAAAAGTCCTGCTCCGTACAGTCTGCCATCAAGAGAACCTCGGTCTCCCTGGATTGACAGATGAGTGCGGAGCTGATCATCAAAATATATTTTATATTTAAATTTTTCCTGAACAATACCTTCGATTCCGTATGTAAGAATTTTATCCTCGCATAAGCCTTCCAGTTCAGACACAGCTCGGCAGCTTCGCTCAACCTCCGCTACCGCTCTGATATTGAAGTTTCTGTCTCTGATGATCCGTTTTCCGATAAACGAACCGCTTAAAATATGAGCAGGCAGGATGACCGGTCCAGGCTGATTTTCCATAACCCCGCCGCAGGAAAACAGAAACATGCCCGCAATTCCTGAAAAAACAAAAGCTGCTTTCTTGTAATTCATCAACATTAAATTTTCCTGAAATTTTGATATTCCGACATCATCTTGCAGAAGCTGTTTTATGCAAGATGAATCTTTCAGAAAGAATTCATAAAATTAAAACCGAATTCTTAATCCTAGGTCCATTCCTGAAACTTTAAGATTCTGCTCTGGATTAAAATCCGGGGCAATGTAAAAAGAATAATCTTTTTTATTCAGAACTTCTCCTGTCTCTTTGGTTTCAAGAAAAAGGCCTCGCCAAAGAAGAGCGCCGGAAAGCAGAAGCATAAAAACGCCTCCTCCTGCGCTAATATTGGCCTTTCGAACAGAAGCCGCCGCTTTTTTGGCTTCCGCTTCCAATCTGAAATATTCAATCAAAGTAAGTTCCGGTTGATTGAAAACCGCAAGAAGCTGGAGGTATTCCAGATTCATGGAATCCAGAATCCTATCGGCATTGGCCCGATAGCTCCAGTAACCTGCATAAAAAAATAGAGATGAAATCATTGTGGAAAAAGAAAGATCATCATATGTCCAGTCCAGAACCACATAATGCGGATCTCGAAAGTGACGAAATGTATCTCCTTCTTTCATGCGGACATTAAAGGAAGTTGATTTTTTTCCTGAAAGCTTTACACCAATAAAGCGGTCAATATAGCCGTCTTTTGAAATTCTTACTCGATGGGTTCCCTCGGGAAGATCATCTCTGATAAGAGGAGTTGTTCCGATTTTCGTGATATTCAGATAAACATCAGAACCGGATGGTTCACTGGTCACAGAAAGAATTCCTTTATGAATCTTTTTCTTACTGTTCACGGTAACTGCTTTAACAGCCCCAACCGGAAGATTTACTTCCTCACTGTAAGTTTCATAGCCGTCCTGTTCCACATAGAGAGTATACCGGTCAGGAAAGACTTTTTTATTTACGGGTGTTTTTCCAAGATAATGGTCATCCAGATAAACCATCGCTCCGTCAACGGGCGTTCTTACAGTCAAATTTGCAAATTCATAGGATGAAAATTCCCCGGCAATCTTCTCTGCGATTGGACCGAGATTACTGTAAATATTCTGAACGTGCACTTCATACTGAAAGGTTTTTGTCTTCATCCGACGCGCATCAAACAGAGTAAAATTCAGTACAAGTATACCGACAGAATCCCCGGAAAAATTTCCGGAAAGAATATAATCCGCGTTCAGGGACTCAGCCTGCTTCACAGAATCTGTCATATAAAACAGATCTTCCATATCGCTGTTCAGCTGTATGAGCCGTATCCTGAGGGGAAGTCGGCTTTTTCCCTTTCTATAAGATTTCCTGTTTTTTTTATGAGGATAAGGGCGTGCAATAAACCTGACCTCTGGATCATCCACCACCACCTGGTAAATTTTTTCAAGTTCGCTTCGTATCATTTTCAGGATGCCTGTTCGAAGATAATCAACACGCTCTTCGCCCGTTTCATTAGCAAGAGGAATAACTGCAAGAGTGCGAAATGCTTCGTGTTCCACATATTCGATTTTTTTTCCCGTTCCATTTTCGATTATTTCCGTCTGTGGAAATATCTGCGAAGCATTCAATACCGCCGCTGCGGCAAAGATAATCCAGAAAGAACGTTTTATGGTCCGGGATTCAGGCATAGGTCATAGTTTCTTTATTTTGAGATAGTCTTACAGATACAATTTTACTCACACCTGCCTCTTCCTGAGTAACGCCAAAAATCGCCTGGGATTTTGTCATGGTCTGCTTATTATGAGTGATAACAAGAAACTGAGATCTTCCGGCAAAACCGGAAAGCATTTTAAGAAATCGGCTTACGTTGCTCTCATCAAGAGGAGCGTCAATTTCATCCAGGAAGCAGAATGGCGAAGGTCTGACCAGATATGTCGCAAACATAAGCGCAATCGCAGTCATATTTTTTTCGCCTCCTGAAAGGAGGGAGATGCTTCGGTTTTTTTTACCCGGAGGCTGAACCATAATATCAATCCCGCTTGTCATGGGATTTTCAGTATCCACCAGAGAGAGGGATGCTCTGCCACCTCCAAAAAGAGACTGGAATATCTCAGAAAAATTATTCTGTATTCTTTCAAAAGTATCACGAAAACGGGCCCTGGACTTTTGATCAATATCATCAATTATTGAAATAATATTTTTGCGTGCCTTCTGAATATCATCTTCCTGCTGCTTCAGATGACTGCAGGACTCGCGGCTTCTATCCAGTTCTTCAATAGCCAGCGCGTTGAATTGTCCGAGATTTGAGATATCGCTTTTAATCCGTCTATATTCAGATTCTTCCCTGGATTTATTCAAATCAAGCGAAGAACAGCGGTCTTCCAGTTCTCCCGGGGAAATTTGAAAATCATTGTAAAGCTCTTCCTGCAGCGTATGTTCCTGTACAGAAATATTTTCAGCAGCCCTTTCCATTTCGCCGATTTCCGGAATAATTTTTTCAATCAGCTCCCTGTCTTTTTTATTTTTTTCCTTGAGATCATTGATTGAAGTTTTTGTTTTTTCGATTTTAAGCTTCATTGCCTCAAGTGCGGATGTCTGTTTCAGAGTATTTTTCTGCATATGATCCAGTTCCTGATTCAAAGAAGCCTGTTCCGTTACCAGCTTTCCTTTTTCAGAGCTTACACGGCTGATCTCGCCTGAATAATACTTAATTCTGTCAGCAGACTCTTTGAGCTGTTCTGCAATTCCTTCTCGTGCTTCCAGAGAAGATTCCCTTCTCACCTGAAAATCTCGAATTTGAAGTTCCACTTCCACTTTCCGGTTTTTTTCTTTTTCAAGACTTACTGTATTAATTTTTCTCTTCTCAATCAGATGACCATTTTCCTTTATCAGAAATTCTTTTCGAGAGCGAAGCTCGTCCATTTTCGCATCCAGTTCTTCCTTTTTAGCAAGATGTCCGCTACGCGCAAATAGAATAGAGCGAAATTCGCTTTCAATTTCCTCGTATGAAGAAAAATCTCTGAGAATTTTTCCAGGCTTGATTTCAGCAATCATGCTTTGAAGATGATCAAATTCTTTATTACCTATCAGGCCGGAAACAGAATTTAATTTTTCCTCTGCATCGGAAAGGCTGTTTTCAATAGCGTCTTTAAGACTCTTTCTGAAATCTTCTTTTTTTGCAAGATCCTTTTTTTTGCTCTCCAACTCTTGGATAATTTCGCGTGTTACATTTTTCAGTTCTTCAAGGAGAGACGAATGTTCTTTCTCAATCCTCTGAAGTTCTTCATGATTTTCTTCTTCTTTTCCCTGTGATTCTTGTATTTCTGATGAAAGAACCTCAATACTTTTCCCGAGACGGCTTCCAGCATCCTGCAGCGTTTTAATTTCGCTGTCAAGATCCAGCTCCATCTGCATGGAAGCCTGAAGACGCGCTTCAATATCTTTATTTAATTTTTCTTCTGTTTTTTTCCGCTGTTCGATCCCTTCCTGACGTTCGACTCTGTCCTGAATTTCCCCTGTGATTCTTTCCAGACTTTCCTGGATCGACTCCATACGTGACTGATCCTGATGAAATTCCCGGTCTTTCTGATGCATGTTCTGGACCTGCTCCTGAAGTTCCAACTCTATTTTTTCGGAACTGGCTTCGCGTTCGGAAAGTTTTTCAAATACATCATCTCTTTTTTTTAAGATATTCAGCAAACGTTCGTCAATCTTCCTTTTCTTTTCAGAGAGTTCTCTGTAGCTTATATAATTCAGATTCAGATGATGCTCATCAAGTTTTTCTTTTAAATGGATGTACTCTCTTGTTTTTTTCGCCTGTCGTTCCAAATTTTCCATTTCTTCATTTTTGCTTTTTAATATATCATTTAGCCGAAGAAGATTCTGATCTGTATCATGCAGTCTTGCAAGAGTTTCCTCTCTTTCTGCTTTGAAACGGGAAACTCCGGCTGCTTCATCAAAAAGTTTTCGCCTATCGTCGGGGGAGGCTGAAAGAATTTCAGCCATTCTTCCCTGCTCCATGATGGAATAGGCAGTTTTGCCGATCCCGGTATCCATGAAAACCTGCTCGATTTCTTTTCTTGTTGTTTTTTTTCCGTTTAAAAGATATTCACTGGCGCTATTTAAATAAATCCGCCTGCCTACAGAAACCTCATCGAGATCAACACCGAGGATTCTGTCCTTATTATTAAAGATGATTTCTACTTCAGCCATACCGGCAGGTTTTCTGTTTTCCGATCCAAGAAAGATCACATCATCCATACTTTTGGCCCTTAGACCTCTGGCAGACTTTTCTCCGAGAACCCACCTTACAGCATCCAGTATGTTTGATTTACCGCAGCCGTTCGGCCCAACGACAGCGGTAATCCCTTCTTCGAGTTCGAAAATTGTTTCATCTGCAAATGATTTGAATCCAATCATGCGGATTTTTTTCAATAACATGAATAAAAACCTCTTTTATCCTGAGAATGATGCCGAATTTTAGCGCAAGAAGCCCCTGAGAGGACAGAATCGTAAAATTCTTTTATACGGTCAGCCCTTTTTCAATGAAAATGAATGATAACATTCAAGAATTACTGGGAAAAAAGCCCTATCTGGAACCCTATTTCTACGGGCAGCCGTATCCAGAAACGTTATGTCTGGAAAATGCAAAAAACGGCCAGAAGATTATTTGTAAACAGAAAAAAAATGACATAATCAGACTTTCCAGTATTTATAATCCACAGCTTGAAGCAGAACGAATCATTCCGGCAGATGTAAATCTCTGGCAGGCCGGACAGATTGTTATCCTATTAGGCCTTGGAAATCCATATCTTTTTTCAAATATTGAAAAAGTCCTTCAACCTAACCAAATCTGTATAGCAATTGATGCTCAATTTGAAATGGGAAAATTCCTCTGCAGTAATTTTGAAGAGCCGATGCAATTCTTAAAAAGGCCCGGATGCCATATGTTCTGCGGGCCTGAAATGGAGGAAGGGCTTGTCACATACCTGGAATCCCTTCCGGGAGAAAAACTCAGAGGAGTAAAACTGCTCAGTCATAAACCATCAATCAATCTGGAACCGGAATACTACCATTATATAGAAGATTTAATTCAAAATGCATTCCGTTCAAGAATTTCGGATCTTCTGACTCGGTTTGAATTTGAAAAACTCTGGATTAAAAATATCATAGCAAATTCTGCTTTTTTTCCTGAAAATAAGAATAGATCTGCATTACCGGTCAATCTGCTGTATTATAAAGGAATTTTAAATGGAATCCCGGCCCTTCTTGTTTCTGCCGGTCCATCCCTGCGCAGAAGTCTTCCTGTGATCAAAAAGCTTGCCAGCAAATGTTTTATCCTGGCATGCGATACTTCCGTAAAAGTTTTAAAGGCAGGAAATGTCCCTTTTCACGGAGTCATCACTCTTGACGCACAGAAACACAGCATCTTTCATTTTCAGGGAGTCGATCTTTCTGAATCCATTCTTTTTGCAGATATTGTAAGCAATCCCGGACTCATTGAAGATTTAAATCCCGGCAAAATCATCTTTTCCACAACAGCAAGATTTACAGGCACTTATGACGGCAGAGTTCTGCGCGAATGTACTCCCGGAACGGAATATATTGAAGAGTTTCATGGAATTCTTGGTTCTCTTCAATCAGGAGGCTCCGTTGCTACAAGCGGCTTTGACCTTCTCCGTTTTCTTGGAGCGGGTGAAATCTTTTTAATCGGCCAGGACCTGGCCTATACAGGGAGGGAGATTCATTCTACCGGTACGCATCACAATGAAAAATGGCTGGGACTTCTAAACCGTACAGAAACCCTTGAAGGAATTAATGAAAAAATTATCAGAAAAAGAGAAACATACCAGGTGCCCTCTTTACATGAAGAATCGGTTCTTACAGATTTTGTTCTGGATCTTTACAGAAGCTGGTTCGAGCAGTCGATTCCTGATTGTGGTATAAGAACCTGGAACCTTTCATCGGATGGTGCTTTTCTTAAAGGAGCTGTCCGGCCGGAAAATCTGGATGCATGGATTGACGCTCTTCCTGAAATCGATCATCCTGAGAAGCTTTTTCAAGATGCCTCATCTCCCCAAAAACATCATAGCCAGAAAAATCTTAATTTTTACAGCGATCTCAAACATACCCTTATGAAAAACGATTCTGAATTCAGTTCTTTCATGGAGAAATATCCTTTCACGGAAACCTTAATGCGTAAAATGGAAGTTTATTTATTGAGGAATCAGGAAAAACTTGAAAAAGAAAAATCCAGAGAAATCCATGGAAAATATTTTCGTAAAATATTAAAGGAACTGGAACGGGGTCTTCGTCCCTACATCAAACAGACCTCTTGATGTTTTTTTCAGTTTTTAAATCCTCTTTTAATTCCTGCTGAGGCGCTGCCCTTTTCGCTTTCACTTTACAGCTTCTGTTTTTATTTTTTTTATTGAATTTAATTTTTTTTCATAAATCTGTGCAACGATTTTAAAAATAATTACACAGTAGAATTACAATGAAAAATAAAATATTAATCCTTCTTTCAATATTTTCCGGAGCAATTGCTGCGGGTTTCGCTCTGTCAGCATTGCTGCTGTTTCCGTTGGAAAAAAATCTAAAAAATAAACAGATCAAAATGCAGTTCCAGGATGTTTCTGTGCTTTATTACAGAAGACAATTCAAAGAAGCCGCACAGAAAAGCCGATCCTTCTTAAAAAAATATCCGGAACATCTTGAAGGAACGGTGCTGTATGCTAAAATTAAATTTTTTACCCGGGATTTCTCTCATGCCGAAGCGATTCTTAAAGATTACATAAAATGTTTTGGGGAAAGTCCTTACCTTCTCATGTGGCTCGGAAATATTCTTTCGGTACAGAGAGATCGAATGGATGATGCTTTGTTATATTACCGTTCAATTCTGAACCATGATCCTGATAATCATTCAGCCCATTACCGAATTGGAAAAATTTATGAACAGAAAGGGATGCTGAGAAAAGCTCTCATCGAATACCAGAAAGCATCCGCTTTTGAAGCAGAACTATTACGAATTCATGAATCATCAGCAAAACTCTGCAAGAAACTAAAATTAAAGGAAAGAGAAGCTCTTCATTTAAAAAAAGCCGAACTCTTTCAAAAAGCGATTCAGGCAAATTTCAAATAATTCTGGATAAAACATGCATTTCTTCTGTCGTTTCAACCTGTTCCTCTTATTGTTTCTGACCGCATATTTCAGTTATTCTATTAAAAAACTTACCGCCGAGGAAATCGGCGCTGAAGAAGCCGAAAAAATTGCTCTTGCAAACCATTTTGAACTGAAATCGCTCAGAAAAGAAATTGCACTTGAAAAAGAAATTTCAAAAAGCAAGCTCAGGAACTTTTTCCCTTCGGCAACAATCAGCTACAGCCGCAGACGAAGCATAACAGAAAGAGATTATGATTACAGCAATCACTCAATCAAACTGTCGCTGTCACAGCCCATCTTTGACGCGGGAAGAAACAAAATCATCTATGAGATCAGTAAAATCAACCAGCGGATCGCAAGGAATCATTATTTAATCCAGAAACATAAACTTTCATACAAAGTAAGACAGGCCTACCTGGATATTCAGGAGAAAAGAGAAATCAGCATGCTGTTAAAGTCAAGCATGCTCAATGCGGAGAATATTTTTCGCCGGGCGGAAAAGGAAATAAGTCTTGGTATGATAAAGCGGCTTGACCACCAGGAAATTCAGAATGAATACAGGCGAAGAAAACTGTCTTACAGCGTTTCCCTTCGGGAATTAAATGATTCCATCGAAAATTTTTATCATATTCTTGGCAAAGATTACGGCGTCTCTTCCGTAAAGCATGTGGATTTTGACCGCATCACTTTCAAGCGCCCCGATCAAAACGGCATTGCAAATTTATTCTTAAAGAGACGACAAATTCCTTCGCTTCAAAATTTAAAACTTGCATCGGCAAAAAAGAAAAAAGAGATGCTGATTGAAAAATATTCTTACATTCCTTCCTTTGCTGTAACAGGACATTATTCAAAAAACGGAGAAAATTGGCCCCCCGAAAACACGGAAGTCGGTATCGGAATCAATATTTCATTTTACGTTCTTGGCAGCAGCGTGACACATAACAGCGGTATTTCCTCCTCAAGAAATAAATTTAAAAAAAGTTTCTCATCAGATTCGAATATACAGCTCTACGACAATCCACTCTGGAAAAAAAACAGGATGGAAAAACAACTGGATCTCGAGCGTTCTCTCTACAGCCAGAAAGATGCTGATTTCCAAAACAAAACTTCCGTAAAAAGACTGCTGCAGTCTTTAAGAGAAGCCTTCATAAATCTGAATCTTCTCAATGAATATACAATAATTCTCAGGAAAAAAAATGCAATTGAAAAAGAAAAATTTCATCTCGGCCAAACATCTCTCCACGACTATCTTCGGGAAGAACACATCTTAAACGAAGTCAGACTTAAAGAAATTCGAGAAAAAATTTCTTATATGATCAATGCAGGCAGGCTTGAATCAGAACTCGGACTGCCGCTTGATTCATTAAGGCTGTACATCATTCAGGAATATTCAAAAAAAGATTATCAGAGTATAAAAAGGAGTTTCAGGGATTAAATTCCTGCGCATACGATGAAAAACAAACCAAAAAGAAAAAAAGGTTCAGCAAAACCATCCGATTGCAAGAAACAGGTAAATATTTCCCAAGAGTTTATTTCATCAATTCAAATTCTGATTATGCACGTTACAGCCCACACTCAAAAAATAAAATGTTTTTCTAAATATTTCCATAATTCATTCAAATGGTTAGGATGCGCTAATCCAGATAAAACAACAAAACATTCTGTTGCAATAAGAATTCTAATCCTCAGTTTTATCATAATCCTTTTCATACAATCTCTGAAGCTTTTCAAAGAAAGGCCGCAGGCCGCCGATCAAAAAGCCATGATTCCGACAGTCAATACTCTGGTCTTAAAAAAGAAGAATCTCAGACATGAAATCAAAAGGCCAGGTACTGTGAGAATCATGGAGAAGGCTGTTGTGTCTTCAAAAATTCAGGGGCGCATCTCAGAAACTTTTTTCGAAAAAGGCGACACAGTAAAGAGGGGCGATATTTTATGCGAACTTGAAACCTTTGATTTAATAATCAGTATGGAAAAAGCAAAAAGCAATTTAAGTTCTGCACGATCAGCTCTTGCGCAGTCCAGAGCTCGTTATTCGCGTTCCAGAAAAAATGCGGAAAAAGAAATCAAAGGTCTGGACAAACTTCGATCAGAAATCATTACAGCCCATTCAGATTTCATCAGATCAAAAAATGAATACAGAAATAAAATGGAACTGTATAAAATCGGCGGAATCTCCCGGCATGAACTGATCAGGGCAAGAACGGAGTATATCAGCACATCCGGAAAGTTTTATCAGACCAAAAAACAGCTTCAAATTTCTTCTGTTGGTTTCAGAAACAAGGACCTATCCGATTCCCTCAAGAAACAGAATCGTATTGAAGCATTAATTGAATCAAATTCAGAAATTGAAAAAAGTGGAATTGATGCGGCACGGGCAGCCTATAAAAATGCTCTCCTTGAAGTAAAACATGCCGGACTCTATCTAAAAGAAAGTAAAATCCGTTCACCAATTGACGGAATCATCGCAGATCGCAAGGCAAGCGCAGGCGAGGAAGTATCAAGAGGCGATCCGGTTTTTTCAGTATTTAACAATCGCAGATACATCGTTTCAGTACAAATTGCAGAATCAGAATTCGAAAATATAAAATTAAGACAGGATGCAGAATGCGAGATTGGAAATAATAAATCAGGCATAATCAAAGGAGCGGTCAGCAGAATTGCGCCTTTGATCGATCCATCTTCTCGCATGTCTGAAATTGGAATTTTAATTGAGAACCCGGAAGGAAAAATTATTCCAGGGATGTTTGCAAGATGCCGCCTGCTGATACGAGAGAAAAAGAATGCTCTTGCAGTTCCTGAAAATTTCGTAATCGCGAAAGAAGACGAATCAAAAAATCGCCGCCGATTTGTTTTTTCTGTAAAAAATAGAACTGCAATTGAAGTTCCTGTTGTTACAGGCGAGACGTTTGGCAATGAAATAGAAATTCTATCTGGTCTTTCCGAAGGCGATCAAATCATTACAGACCGACTTCTCATTATTAAAGATGGAAGCAAGATTGCAATAAAAAGCAGAAAATCAGAAACACAAATCTTAAAGCAGGAGAAAAAAGACAGATGAAATGGATTCCAGAGTCATCCGCGTTTTTCAGCACAATCTTTACATTTATAATGCTTCATTCAGCGTGCGGCGGCAAAAATTATTTTCCCGAGTCATTCCTTTATTTGATGATTCCTGAAAATCCTCCGGTGATCCTTAAAAGTGTCCCTGATCCTGCAGTCAAAATTCTTCCTGAAGGCACTTCTATCAGTATCCTTTTTGACAGAGATATGGATCATAAGAGTGTTGAAAGCTCCTTTACTCTGACCGGTCCGGGCCAGCCCGAGGGCATATTTCGCTGGGAATCTGCAAAACTGATTTATGAATTGAAAGAACCGCCTGTACCGGGAGGTTCCTATATCCTGAATCTGAACGGAAATGCATCATCTGCGAAAGGAATTAAAATGGAAAAAGAATACATTGTACATTTCACTTCAGGATCTTCTTCTGATTTTCCCGAAATTATATCATCCTTCCCTGCTGGAAGCGAAACTGATATCGATCTTGATTCTGAAATCCAGGTGATTTTCACCAAGCCGATGAATCCAAATGCAGTTCAAAAATCATTTAATCTTTCGCCTCATAAAGACGGAACATTTCTATGGAACGGAGATTTCACCGTTCTTACGTTTCAACCGAATCTACCTTTTGATCATGCTGTAATGTATAATGTAAGAATTTCAACTGAAGCAGAAGATCATCAGGGAATTTTCTTGCAGAAAAATTTTAATCTGACATTTCAAACAGGAACGGATTTTACTCCTCCTTTTATATCTTCCCTGCATGTTCAAGGGAATCCAGCTGCTCTTGAAGCAGGAAGTACCGTCTCCAGAAATGCTTCCTTTCTGATCAAATTCAGCGAAAAAATGGATTACAGCTCCGTACCTTCCTGTACTGAAATGATCCAGTCAGATAGCCGCAGTTCCGTAAAGGGGATATTATTCTGGGACAGCCTTTTTCAGACGCTGACCTTCACTCCTGAAATTCCTCTTTCACCGGAAAGTAAATATGAACTATTCGTATCAACATGCGCCCGGGATCTATCCGGACTCCATTTAGAAAAAGATTACATTCTTCCTTTTCAGACAAATCCCGATTACCTTAAAATTCTTTCTGCAGAATCCATTTACCCTCTTTCTGAAACTATTACTCTTTCGTCAGACTTTTCGCAGCCCTCAAATCCTGTTTCAACCGACAACGGGAACCTGGAAATTCTGGTTCACTTTTCTCATACTGTTGATGCAGGAAGCATCCCATCTAATATAAATTTAAACAGAAAGATTGATCGACTTCCCGAAGGACCCCATGCATTTTTCACATCCATTCTCCCGGGAACATTCAAGGGATTTCCGGACACAACCGTTTTGATCAGTATTTCAGGCCTTTCGCCCGCTGATGAATATGCACTGGAATTTATCGGAGGCAGGAATGGAATTCTCTCTTCTTACAACCTTCAGGAAAGCCCTGTATGGATGCAGCAAAACCCAATCATTTTTATCACGGTAAATTAAATTATGAAATTTCTTACTGTATTAGCCCTGATATTCCTTTATCAAAATTGCTCAGGAAAAGAAGCTGAATTTTTTTTTCTTCCTGAAAGCGCAAGAATCCCTGAAGTTATTTTAACATACCCGGAAAATTCAGCAATGGGGGTCCCCACAAAGAGCGAAATCAAAATTCAGTTTAGCCAGCCGATGGATAAAGAAAAAACTCAATCAGCACTTCTGCTTTCGGGACCGGAAGGAAGGATTTCCGGAAACTTCCTGTGGCAGGGGAATCTAATGATTTTCACTCCTTCATCACAGCTAAAACTTCCAGGCCGTTATACGTCAGTGATTCAGCGCTCAGCAGAATCAAACGAAGGCGTAAACATAAAATCAGATTTCACCTTTTATTTTCACACGGTTACAGACATCATGGGCCCTTCGCTCATATCATCATCGCCCTCTGACAGCCAAACAGGTGTATCTCCCGGCATCGATCTTTCGCTTGAATTTTCAGAAGCCATTAACCGTTCGACAATATTTGAAGGAATTAAAATAACCCCGTCCTTTCTTTTTACTGTATTGGATTCTCAGAAAAACCGGATCCTCATCCGTCCCGTATACGATCTGAAGCCCGGACAATACACAATCCATATCAACAGTCATCTGAAAGATCTATCAGGGAACTCACTCCGGAACAGTAGATCGATTGTATTTACCGTCGGTTCTGACTTTTATCCACCGGAAATCATCTCCGTTCGATCAGGAAAAAATGTATTGAATGAAGGTTTGTTTCTTCCTGACTGCAGCAAGAACTCGCCTCTTTTCATTGAATTTTCAGAAGCCATGGACCCTTCCTCAGAAAAAGGCATCAAACTTTTCCCGCCTTCTCCCTTTAGCTCAGTCTGGGTACAAAATAACATTCTGCAGGTTAATTTCAATGAACCGCTTCTTTCAAATACGTATTATACGGTCTTAATTGATCAGAATGCAAAAGATGCTTCATTCAATCCGATTTTAAATACAGAATCATACGGTTTAATTACAAATGCAGACGATTCGTCTCCTCCTTACGTCGTTGACATCATGCAAACACAGTCCTCTTTCAAGGCATCAGCAAATGACTGCAGCGGTATTACGCCCTCTTCTGCATTCACGCCTAACTCGCCTCTTGAAAACTACAGTGTCCTGGATCTTTCACAATTTTTTGACATGGATCCTTCTTCTGGTCAAAACTGCGTATTAGAACTGACAATTCAGTTCTCAAAACCGATGCTCCGGAATTCTTTTCTACCTCCTGTCACTTCATTTGAGTCCATCATCGACACCTGGAATAATAATTTCACAATTCAGGACATTATCGTTTCGGAAACAGGAGAAACCGTTAGAGTTCGCTTCAATGCCCCTGTCATTTCCGGAAATGAATCCACTCCTGTGCACAGATTCAGAATTCGCGGAGGACGGGACGGAGTCCAGGACAGCAGTCATAACTACATGGAACAGGATTTCAACCTGATCTTTACTTTTTAACCCATGCTTATTTTTATAAAAAGACCCATCGCAACTCTTATGCTTTTCGGATTTCTCATCCTGCTCGGAGGAATATCTCTGACGAAACTTGAAATTTCACTGTTTCCTGAAATTATTTTTCCCCGGCTTACAGTAATCACAATGATGGCTGACGCACCCCCGGATGAAATTGAAAATTTAATTACAAAACCAGTTGAATATGCTGTCAGCTCTGTTCAGGGAGTGCAAAAGATTCGCTCACGGTCTGAAGAAGGCTTCTCTTCCATTGAAATTCAGCTGGACTGGAATAGTTCACCTGATCTGAGCATCATTCAGCTTCGCCAGAAACTCGACAGAATTAAATATACCCTCCCTGAAGAAGCGCAAAAATCCGTTATTATCCGGTATGACCCTGCCGCCGAGCCTGCAGTACTGATTTCAGCAGAATCCGTTCAAGGTGAATATAATAATCTCAGAGATGATCTTGAAAAAAATGTAATTCCTTTATTTGAGCGAATCGACGGTGCTGCAGGCATTTTTCTTTCTGGCGGAACTCAAAGAGAAATCAGCGTAAATCTGGATCTGCAGAAAATGCAGGAAAATAAAATCAGCATAGATCAGGTTTCAAATGCTCTGGCGTCTGCTAATTTCGACTATCCGGCAGGAAACATAGAAAACGGGATTTATGAGCATTCTGTAAGATTTTCAGGAAATTTCAAATCCATCAGCGATATTGGAAATATACCGGCCGGATATGGTACAGACGGAAGTCCGGTTTTTGTAAATCAGATCGCAGAAATCATTGACGGCTTGAAAGAAAGAACGTCGAGCACGCTTCTCAATGGAGAGCCTGCGGTCTTAATCGGAATAAGAAATGACCCCGGAAAAAATCTGATCAGGACAGCTGACAACGTAAGCAGATCCCTGCATCAGATTCAGCAGGAATTTCAATCCATAAAATTCAGCATCATCAATGACGCATCGGTGCCGGTGCGTCATTCCATTGACTCCGTTAGAAATTCAGCTGTGCTGGGTGCTTTTTTTTCTTTTTTTATTTTACTCATATTTTTAAAAAATATACAATCATCCTTTATTATCGCAATTTCCATACCTGTTTCTGTTATCATCACCTTTTTTTTCATGCATGTCTCGGGAATTTCTATTAATATCATGAGCCTGGGGGGGCTTGCCCTTGGAACCGGAATGCTTGTTGACAGCGCGATCGTAACTCTTGAATCCATTTTCCGTGAAATCAGTCTTCATCCGAATAAAAATAAAATTCAGAATATCAACCGGGCAGTATCAGGAGTTTCTCATTCGCTAACCGGGTCTGCCCTGACTTCTGCTGTTATTTTTCTGCCTGTTATTTTTCTGCCGGGACTTCCCGGTGTTATTTTTAAAGACCTTGCACTGACAGTCAGTTTTGCACTTGCAGTTTCCCTCTTTTCATCGCAGACTTTAATTCCCGTTCTTGCCTGTTTAGAACTGCCATGGCTGAAGTTTCCCTTTATGAAAAAATTCAGATTGTTTCAATCTGCATGCGGCGCTGCAGAATCATTGATCTTTTATGCAGATCACTTTTATGCAAAACTTCTGGCTTTTTCCTTTAAACATAAAAGATTCATTCCGCTTCTGTATCTTCTTTTAGCTTCAGCAAGCATACTGATGTTTCCGTTTCTTAAGATTTCGCTGTTTCAGGAACAGGATACGGGAATTCTCATTTCGGAATTTGAACTTCCTGATGGAGCGCCGCTGATAGAATCCGAATCGTTTCACAGAGATCTGAACCGATTGCTAATTTCCAGAGGACTGATTCAAAAAAGCATTACAAAAATTGGATATGACGCTGAAAGCGCGGAATCTCTGATCCAGGATGCAAAAAGAAAAAATATTTCGAGGACAGTCTTTTTTGTTAATACGGATATTGTATCCTCCCGGGAATTCATACGTCAGGTTTCCGCCGCTGTTTCTTCATTCCGGGGAATAAAAAAATCTTTCCAGATTAAAAAAGACGAACTTCAGAATTTAATCGGAGAGTCGGATCGTAGGTACCGAATTTTAATTGAATGCAACAACAGAGAAGCGGCAAGAAAAAAAACAGAAGAACTTCTGAGAAATATAAAAAGACAGCCGGGGATCGTTTCAATCCGCTCCTCTGTCTTATCGAAAGATCCTGAAATTCAAGTCTCCTTCCATAAAGAAAAGCTCATGCATTTCAGTCTGTACCCTTCAGATATCGGCAGTCTGATTCATAAAGCATTTGCAGGAACTGTTGCATCAAAATTCAAGCAACAGGAAAGGGAAATCGATATTCGCGTGAGACTGAAAAACGAGGACAGAAACAAACCGGAACAGATCCGGGAACTGTTGGTGCAGAACCGAAACGGAATTTCTGTTCCTCTGCGTGATCTGATTGAGGTCAAACAGGGAAATGCGTTTTCAGGTCTGTACCGCGAGAACCAGAAACTTCTTGAATATATATCATTTGAGACAGCAGATGAGGGGCGCTTCGGTGACTCGCTTAAAAAGATTCGCAGCATTGTTGACAACCAAAATAATCAGTCAAAGATCAATCCAATATCTGTAAAGCTCCTAAAAGAAAACAGTGAAACTTTACTTTCAATTTCCAGTTTGGGTTTTTCTCTTCTTCTCTCTCTGATTCTTATTTATCAGATTCTCGCCGCACAGTTCGAATCTCTCATTCATCCTCTATCAGCTGTCATATCTTCAATCGCTTTTTTACCTGGCGCATTTCTATTCCTGATTCTAACCGGAAACGGAATTAACCTTTCATCTGCAACTGGCCTGATCCTGCTTTCCGGAATCAGCGTTAATATTTCAATTATTTTATATGAACGCATAAAACAGAACCTGGAAAAACAAGATGTACAGGCCGTTCAGTGCATTGATCAATACGGAAAAATTCTGAAACAATGCATTTATTCCGCAGTCAGAGAAAGAATCCGTCCCATTCTTTTGACAGGCATGACAACACTGGCAGGCATGATCCCTCTTCTTGTTTCTCTGGACGAAAACACATCGCCCCAAAAATCTCTCGCCTCTGCGGTTACAGGAGGAATATTTTTTTCAACGCTGTTTTCTCCGGCTGTATTCGCCTTCTTTTTTTACGCAATTGAATTGAAATTTTTCCGACTCATGGCAGGCTTGAAACGAAAAGCATAATGAATCAAATAATATTGTATTTTCTCAAACATCCGGTAACAGCCCTGATGATTGCGTTGTTTTTAACTCTTATGGGATCGATTTCCCTTGTAAAGCTTCCAATCCAACTGATGCCTGAGGTACAAAGCTCATCATTAAATATTGCAATTCACCAGAGCGGCGTTGCGGCAGAAAAAATTGAAGAACAAATCACCATCCCCGCAGAAAATATTCTGAGCCAAATCTCAGAAATTGAAAAAATTGAATCCCTTTCAAAAGAAGGAGAAGCAAGCATCACTCTTTTCTTCGCAGGGGATGCCAGAATCAATCACAAGAATCTCGAAGCATCCGAAAAACTTCAGCTGATCGGAGATTATTTCCCAAAAGATGCCAATGAACCTCTTATTTTTCAGCACAATCCTTCCGAGAATCCTGTTTTTATAGCATCATTTAAAAGCAGCAGCGTTAAAATTTCAGATCTGCGAAATTTCGTAGAATATAGAATCAAGCCAAAAATTGAAAAAATCAAAGGCGTATCTCAGGTGCAGATTTCTGGAGGATTTGAAAGAGAATTTCAGATAGTTCTGGATAACGATTTTCTCACTTCCAATCAGATCAATCCGGATGATATAATTCGCAGCATTAAAAAAAACAGCAGATCCATTCAGGCAGGATTGATATCTGACGGTCTATATGAATATCGAATTAGAATCCTGTCCGGAATTGAGTCTGCAGAAGATCTCGCAGATCTTGACGTTATTTCAGTCAAAAAAAATATCAAATCTTTTAAGCTCGGTAGCGCTGCAGAAATCAAGGATCATTTCAAGGAAAGAAGCAGCATTTCCAGGACAAACGGCGAAGACGGGATCAGCATCTATGTATACAGGAGCGGTAATGGCGATACAATCCGCATTTCTGAAATGTGCTCTTCCATTCTAAGACAAACAGAAAAAAACATTTCAAGCTATGAAATATACAATCAGGGTGCTAGAATCAAAAAAGAGATTGAGACACTCGCTTCTGCAGGACTGATTGGAAGCTGCATTGCTTCATTCATCCTCTATCTTTTTATTAAAAATGTCATTTCCAGTTTCATTATAACTCTCAGTATCCCACTATCTTTTTTAACCTCTTTTTTGTTTATGAATTTATCCGGAACACCCATCAACCTGATGAGCCTTTCAGGGCTTGCGCTGGGATCCGGAATGATGATTGATCATTCCATTGTTCTTCTGGAATCAATCGAAACATTCAGAAAAAAAAGAAACGGCATATTTCAAAGAGTTTATGAAGGCAGCTCCGGGGTCATTCATGAACTTACAGCATCAGCTCTAACCACAGGGATTGTTTTTTTTCCTCTCTATTTTTCCGACCTGCAGACTCTGTCTTATTTTAAAGATCTTGCTCTTTCCGTAATCTTCTCCTTAACTTCGTCTCTTTTAATTTCCATAACAATTGTTCCTTCATTTATGCTTTATTTTGAAAAAAAGAATGTCTCAAAAATCATCCCTCAATATTATTCTTCCGTTATTATGAAGTGGAATATTTCCAAACTGTTTTTTACAGATTTCCTCATGCATGTTTTTCTTAATATTTATGAATTTTTATCAAATTCAGCATTTCTTTTCATCCATAAAACGGAAACTCTATATTCAAGGATTGCAGAAATTTTTTTAGAAAATCACAAATCTGTGACCTTCTTTTTCTCTGTTTTTACACTGATCTCGTTTCCTGTTTTATTGATTTCTGAAAGAACAGAAAACAAAATGACTGAGGAAGACATTCTGCATGCTTCAGTAGAATTTAATGCAAATTACAGTCTCGCCGCAACACAGCTTGAGGTAAAGGAAATTGAAAAGGAACTTCTCGTTCATCCTGAAATTCTTGAAGTTTCCTCAAGAATTGAAAAAGCGCATGCAGATCTTCATCTCAAAATAAATTTGGAATCATGGAATCCTGAAATAGCAGAATTTCAAAATCAGTTCAGATATTTAGACTCAAGATTTCCAGATGCGCAGATCTTTTTTCGAAAATCACAACCCGATCCTTCTCAAACTCTTGATCTTGAATTTTTCGGAGAGGATATCGACGAACTTCGTAATTCAGTTATTCATTCCGGAAAATTAATTCATCAAAACGTTTCGGGAATCGATCGAATCGTTTACCGCTTTAAAAAACCCGGACAGGGAATTCAAATTCAGCCGGATCAGGAAAAATTATTCTGCAGCGGATGTTCCGTTTATAAACTGGGCAGACATTTAAATCTTCTTCTATCAGGAATGATCATCAGTAAAATATACCAGTCTGGGCGCAGAGTTGACGTTCGGATGATGGGCAGAGAAGCAGCAAGCCCTGGGAACAGAGATCTCGTTGAGTTAAGAGTTATGCCCGGAGAAAAAGATTCGTATATCAAATCTATATCCAATTTTCAAAATCATAAAAGGGAAACAAAACTCTGGAGAAAAAACAAAAGAAAAACCCTCATGCTGACTGTTTATTTCCGAAATCAATCAGTTGATCATGCTGCCCGTGAAATAAAAAATTTATTAAAGGAGAAATTATTCACGAAAGGAATCACTTTTACTTTCGGAGATCGGTACAGAAAAATGATGAATCACCATGATGAATCAATCAAACTGATTCTTACAGCTGTACTGTTGATTTATCTGCTTCTTGGCGCCCTCTATGAATCAGTTAAAATTCCTTTGGTGATCCTTCTTTCGGTTCCTGCTTCTCTTTTTCTTGTAATTGATCTTTATTTTATAACAGGAAAACCTCTTGATCTTTCAATTTTAATCGGCTTTCTCCTTCTAACTGGAATGGCGGTCAATCCAGCTATTATTCTGACCTCATCCATCAGCCATTCTCTACCGCAGGGCTTCATAATAAATAAAAAGCAAAAATACAAACTCATCATCCAGAGTGCCGTCCGGAGAATCCGCCCAGTTATAATAACATCTCTTACAACGATTTTTTCTCTGATTCCGATGATTCTGGAAGGAAGCGGTTTGTGGCAAAAAATCGCTCTTACGCTTCTGATCGGAATTATCTTCTCAGTGATGGTGAATCTCCTGATGGTTCCGGTTCTATACTGTATTTTTAATAAACCCCTGTACCTCCGATAACAGATTAATTAATGTTTTTAATTTTTTTCTAAGATTTCGGTCAAATTATTGTGAAACACAAAAAACTGCATTTTTTTCACCGCTTCAATTTTTTTTATTTTTTTTTGAAAAATAATCAACACAGAATTGTCTTAACAGACATATAAAGAAAGATGGAATTTCAGTAATTATTTTGAAGCTGATGGCCTAAATTCTGTAAAAATTGATTGCATAAGTTTTAAAATCTGATAAATACAAAGAATATTGAGAACCGGATTGGGCCAAAGAGCTGAAAATAACATAAACCAGGGAGATTTACCATGAAACAGAAAGTCATACTGTTCCTTATCACAATAACTCTGACTATCACTTCAGCCGTTTGTTCTGAAAAATCACGAGCGGAAGAAAGTGATGTTTTTATGATCATCTATTCATCAAAAACATCAACGGTAATACGCGATGGTAAAAAGATGAAAGCTTTTCCTGGTTTTATTCTGAAAAAAAATGATACCATTCAAACCAAAAACGGCACGGTAGACATTCAGAACAGAAGCGGCAGCATCATCCGGATTCGGGACTCCTCTTCTTTGACCATCAATACCCTCTTAAAAGCTCCGGCAAATAAAGCGGAAGTAACCTTGAATGAAGGAGCAATGCTGGCTAAAATAAAAAAAATATCTTCCGATGACGAATACACCGTTCATACGCCGACAGCAATTGCGGGAGTAAGAGGAACCACTTTTTCCGTTGAGCTTCTTGATGAAGACGCTCCCAGGGTCCGCGTTTACGAAGGAACAGTCTCTGTCAAACCCAATCTTGAAATCCTGAACGATAAAAGCGAAGAAGAAATAAGAAAAGATAAAAATCTCAGCGATTTAAAAGAGATTCAGGATCAGCAGGAAGTCATTCTTGAAAGTGAAACAGAAACTTCTGTAACAAAAGAACAGAATGCACTGATTCAGAAAGTCAACCATGATCCGAATCCCGACAAAATCAAAAAATTAAAACAGATGGAAAAGATAACCTCTTCTGAATCTCCTGTGAATTCTAAAGAAAAAAGCGAACTTGCAACCCTCTCTGGCGTGGAACAGGAAATGCTATCTGAAACAATAGATACGCATCAAAACAAATTGGTTTCTGCAGAAACATCAGAACAGATCAAGACAAACTACAATAAAAATCTGAGTGAATCTATGCAGAATATGGCAGAGGAAACCAATCTGCAGACTGAAGAAGCGATCAAGGATCATTACAAACTCTATGAAGAGCTTGTGAAAAAAACCGGAGAAAAGAAAACCGGAGCCATTGTCACGCAGGTAGGCGATGATGTCATTTTTCATTCAGCAGACGGAGTCGCACAGATCAGTACTGAAGAAATTGACTACGTAGACTACTTTTCCAAATAAAAATACCATGACGGCATCTCATTTACAGGTGCCGTCATGTTGCAGTTGTGTTCTGTCATTCTTCTTCACATCACTTTTTCCTTTCATTTCACTGACTCATTCTGTTATTTATTTTTCCAGAATTGTTTTTATTTACGGAATCATCCAAAGTTATTTCTCATTTGAAAATAATGATAAAGGCTTTCTTGATGAACTTCAGACTGAAAAACTGGATCATTTACGCCTGAACAAACCTGTCTTTAACCGTAACGCTTAACAAATGTTTACCGGGAAAGTGATTGAAATATAGGGCTTAACCCATAATCTGGTCATATCATTCAGTTATAATCGTTAAATTGATTCTGAAAAAGAAGGTTTCGTATGAAAAGACGCGTTGTTGTCACCGGCATGGGGATTTTAGCTCCCAATGCACATGGTCTGACAGATTTTGAAAAAGCACTAAGAGAAGGAAAAAGCGGAATACGCTTCATTGAAAAAATGAAGGATGCCGGTTTTGCATGTCATGTTGGAGGAATTCCTGAAAATTATCTGGAGAAGGCAAAAGAATATTTTTCTGAGGACAGGCTTCTTGCAATGAACGAACTCCTCATTTATGCAGGGATTACGGCCATTGATGCATGGAAAGATGCTGGTCTCAAAATTCCAGAACAGAGTGAAGACACAGTTTACTGGGATACTGGAACCATCATTGGAATAGGCCAATCCGATACTGATACAATCTGGGAAGTTGCCCATAAAATTGACGCAGGAAAAGTTCGAAGACTCGGCTCTACTGTTGTAGAAAAAATCATGACCAGTGCGCCAAGCGCTCGTGTGACAGAACTTCTTGCACTGGGTGGACAGGCCAGCACCATTTCCAGTGCATGCACAACAGGTACCGATGCCGTTATCACTTCAGCAAGAATGATCCAGGCTGGATTTGCAAACCGCATGGTGGCAGGAGGTGTTGATACAGCATCGCTTTTAAACTGGGGCGGATTTGATGCGATGAAGGTTCTGAATAAGAATTTTAATGACACTCCGGAAAAAGCTTCAAGACCGATGAGTGCAACTGCGGCAGGTTTTATTCCAGGCGCAGGCGCCGGGATGCTGATTCTGGAAGAACTGGAAACCGCAAAAAAACGTGGAGCCCGAATTTACGCAGAACTTGCAGGAGCCTGCCTGAACGGAGGCGGACACAGAATGGGCGGCAGCATGACCTTTCCAAATCCTGAGGGTGTAAGAAGAGCTATTACAGATGCACTGACAGATGCAGGGATCACAGCAAATGAAATTGACGTTGTAAACGGCCATCTAACAGGAACCATTGCAGATCCGCTTGAAATCGGAAACTGGTCGAAAGCTCTGGGCAGAGGTCCGGAGAATTTTCCTTATATAAATTCAACCAAATCTCTTGTGGGTCACTGTCTGGGCGCTGCGGGCGGTGTGGAAGGTGTCACAGCTGTTTTACAAATCTACAAAGGATTTGTTCATGGCTCTCTCAACTGCGAAGATATCCATCCCGATATTGCTCCATTTGAAAAAAGCGTGGTTAAAAAAACAATCGATACAGAAATTAATTATCTGGCAAAATCAAGCTTCGGTTTTGGAGATGTCAACGGCGTTGCAATCTGGAAAAAATACAGAGAATAATTAAAATCCTTCCCGGAGCACAGATACCATATCGTCTTCGCTGACATCTTTCTGCTCTCCGGTCTGAAGGTTTTTGATTCGAATCATTTTATTGAGAATTTCATCTTCTCCGATCACAACGGCAAATTTCCTGTTTTTCTTTTCAGCTATTTCAAATTGTCTGCCGAGCTTTTTTGTCGGTTCAAGAGATGTTTCTACTTCAAGGCCTCCAGCACGAAGAAGCGCTGCAATTTTCATATTATGATCCATCATCTCTTTTGAAAAAAGAGTTAAATAGATTCCGGCTGAATTTTGAGTATCCTCATGGATTAATTCATGAATTTTTAAAAAGTTTTCAAGAGTGACATCACCCATTCCAAAACCCACTGCAGGCAGGTCATGTTTTCCGAAAAGCCCCATTAGTTTATCGTACCGTCCGCCGCCGAAGAGTGCTCTGCGGTTTTCCGGATGAGTATCGTAAATTTCAAAAATCAGTCCCGTATAATAATCAAATCCCCTCATAATTGCCGGATCAAACTTAAGACAGTCTGCAAAACCCAGTTTTTCAAGATCAGAAATCACCTGCCGGAGATGCATCACTGCATCACTGTCAAGCTTTTCCTGTTCAGAAAGATTAAAAGCTCCTTCAAGATCCAGAGAAAGAAATGAATCCACCTTTTCAGAAAATGTCTTATCGTCTTTAACTTGAAGAAGTTCTTTCTGAAAGTCTTCTGGGCTGATTTTTTCCTTTTTATCCAGAAGCCTGCCCAGTTTTCGCAATGAATCCGAGGAAAGATCTGAAAAATAGGAACTCATAAGACGTCTGTCGCTGATGCGGATTAAAAAATCCTGATTTTTTGCACCGTACCCTTTCAGGATTTCTGCTCCCATACTTACAATTTCCACATCGGCTGAAGCAGATGCGGAACCGATCAAATCAACATTGAGCTGATAAAATTCTCGAAGTCTTCCTCTTCCCGGACGTTCATAACGCATAAAATTTCCGATATTGAACATTCGAATGGGAACGGGCAGTTCTTTGGCCCGAGCAGAAACAATCCTTGCCAGAGAAGGCGTCAGTTCAGGGCGGATTGCAACTTCCCGGTCTCCGCGGTCTGTAAATCGGTAAAGTTGATCGCTAACGATTTCTTCCGATGATTTTGCTGCATAAAGCTCTAGCGGTTCAAGAATGGGAGTGGAATATTCGCCATATCCGTAAGAACTGCAGATTTTTCTCTGGACAGAAAACATCCAGCTGCGGAAACGCATTTCATCAGGATAGAAATCACGAGAACCGATATATGGCTTTAGAGAAATCGACAATTCAGTTCGCCTGTTTTAGAGATTCAAGATATTTTTCATACCTGCGGAGGTTGCCTGTTCCGCTGCCTGTATGTCCGATGCCGCGGAATGCTACGCCGGCAATCAGGGAATTGTTTTTTTCATCAATATGGCATACATCTGCCTGAAATCTGAGCGGAGTCTGTTTTGAAAAAACTAAATCAAAGATCATTTTCTTTTTTTCAGGAATCATTCGGTTAAGAGTTTTATCGGTAATTTTTAAAGCAACTCCGCCCCGGGAAATATTCACCACTTCCTGGGAAACTTTAACAGGAACTGAATTTGCTTCCGCCATCCTGAAAAGAATATCTCCTGCAAGACCTTCCATTTTTTCAATTACATCATTTGGAAAAGCTTCCTTAGAAGCACAGAGAATATACCCCACCGTCAGGATCGCTGACTCATCCGATCTGGACACAATTGGAACAATAGCGAAAGATGCAATTCCATTTTCCCTGTAATATTGAACTCTTTTCATAAAACTGGAATTATTTTTCACAAGCTCGTCTGCATTCAAAAATTCAGTATCCGAATCTTCCGCAGCTAAATGAAGATTTTCTATATCGCTAACAAAGATTTTTTTTTCAGAATCTTTCAGATATTTAAACTCAGCCCCTTTCTCTGGATCAAAAGCATTCAGAATTTCCAGACCGGGAAGAGTGTTCATTAATTTATTTTTAAAATCATCAAAAATAACCTGGTTTGTCAGAGAATTTTTTATTCCGAAGCCGCCCTGAACTCCGTCTTTGGGAATTCGGAAATTTGTAGCATGAATTTCTTTTTCTTTAACGGAAATCCTATCAGAAGAACGAATTACTTTACTGATCCGCCCTTCGATCGGCTTTAAGAGGATTGATCCGTCAGACTCCAGATTCCTCACAAATTCAAAATCAATTTCAACATGACGCTTAAGAGTTGTCTGTAACGTCACGTAATCATACTTCATGAGTTTCTGACCTTTAAATTCAAAACCTTCATTGGTCATTTCGACTAAACGATACGTCTGAGTCGGAGAGGAATTTTTTAATTTCAAATCTGCATTTTTGAGTTTTTCTTTCAGGAGATAATTCAGCTTATCGGCATCGGTGATATGCTGCCATTCTCTGTGTAAAATTTCATACGTAGTCATAGATTTACTCTACTTTAAAATTCTTCTGAACTCAACACGTCTGTTCAGATATCTGCTTTTGGGCCCTGCTTTTTTAATCCGGGGACTGACAAAACTGTATCCCTTGATCCGAAGACGATTTCCTGAAATTCCTTTTCTTGTCAGATAGAGATAAATGCTTCTCGCTCTCATTTCAGACAGTCTTTTGTTGTAGTTAAAAGCTTCTTTTTGAGGTCCTCTATAGGTTCTGTCTGTATGGCCCTGAATTTCAATCTTCAATCCCGGATTTTTTCTTAAAATATTTCTTATGGCAAGAAGAGTCTTTTCCTGATCTTTCTGAATCGTCGAACTGTTTATATCAAAATAAATCCGAAGATTATCAATGCACTCAGGAGCATCGCCTGGACAAACAACGGTTCCGCTTGACCTACTCAGTTCAATTACAACTTCTTTTAAATTTTCTTTTTCAAAATAAACCTTATATGCATTTTCATAACCCGGGGCGCTTGCCTGCACACGAAATTCCTGTTTTCGGATCACCTTCAGAGCAAATCCGCCGAATGTGTCAAGTTTAACAGAAATCATTCCG
>JAOUOA010000569.1 GCA_029880625.1 Spirochaetia bacterium | reverse complement strand
TTGACCCGAGAGAAGGAGTGATCAAAACACCGTCTCTGACCATGAAAAGATTTTCAGCGCTGCCCTCGCTGACAAACCCTCTTAGATCAAGAAAGATAGCTTCATCAAAACCGTTTTGAATCGCCTCGGATTTTGCAAGACCCGAGTTTGCATAACCGCCTCCCACCTTGGCCCTTGTGGGTATAATGTTATCGTCAATTCGTCTCCAGCTGGAAACTGCCGTTTTCAAACCGCGGTTCGTATCCAGATAATCGTCCAGAAGAAGCGAATACATGGCAAAATCATCGCTAACATCATGAAGCCTCGGCGAAAGCTGAAGCGGATTTTTATAAACAAACGGACGAAAGTAAACGTTGGTTTTGTAATTATTTTTCTGAACAATATCCAGAGTGATTTTTTTAAATTCTTCCGGAGATACAGACATTTTCATCTGCATGATTTTTGCGCTGTTGCTCAGTCGTTTGTAATGATCTTCCAGTCGAAAAATATTGATATTGTCTTTAGCAGCATTCTGATACCCTCGCATTCCTCCGAAGACCATGGTTCCGTACTGGAGGGAATGTGTGGCAATATTTACATTGCAGTCGGCCAGTTTTTTATATTCACCTTCATGATAGGCAATCGATTCCAGATCTGTCTTCATTTTAGTTTCCGCCGTTAAGAATTTTAGAATCGCAGAATTGAAATCAGATTTCCCAATTTTATTTCTGCAAAATCAATCAATATTTAAATCTATATTCATATGATCTTTCAGCCATGCCTGTGTAATGGATAGAAAAACCAATTTCAGTCATGATTTTTATTAAATATGGTAGATGCAATATTTTTTACAGCAACTCCGGCATGGCCTGCACATGCGCTGAGAGAGGGATAGAGGGCATTGCAGACATCGCCCACAGCCCAGATGCGTTCTGCATCTGTTTTTTGATGGGAATCAGTAAGAATATATCCTGCAGCATCCAGAGAACAGAGATTTTGAACAATTCCGCTGTTTGGTTCAAAGCCTGTTTTTACAAGGAGGATGTCAATAGCAGTCTCAAAATTTTCTGCTTCCGGCCCTGACAAAACTGCATGAAAGCAGGACGGCCCGGCAACGATTTGAGCAATTTCTGTATTTTCAAAAATTACGATATCCTTTTTCTTTTTCACTTCGCGCAAAAACCTCTGATGGGCACGGGGAACAGATCTGCTCACAATTGTTATGGAAGCAGCAAAACCATGCAGGTTTAATGCAGCTTCATAGGCCCCGTCTCCGCCGCCGACAATGACAACCCTGCGGTTCTGAAACCTCTCACGGTTCTGACTGACGCTGTAATAAATTTCATTGAAATTTTTAGTATCGAAATTTGGCGCTCGTCTCTGCAAACCGGCGGCATAAATCAGAGCCCGGGAACTGTATTCGAAGGAATCTGTCCGGACAATATGATTTTCTTTGTCGATTGCTAAAACCTTTTCGCCGGTTTTCACTATGACATCTGACTCTTCCGCCTGAGTGCAGATTTCCTGTGCAAACTGTTTTCCGTAAGCTTTTCGCCCGGGATAATCGGTAATTTCAAATCCAATACCGTTTAACTGGCCGCCGGGAACGGAGTTTTCTTCCAGGACAATGCATTTCAGTCCCAGTCTTTTGCACCAGATTGCTGAAGAAAGGCCGGCCATCCCTCCGCCGATAATGATTACATCTGTTGAAATTTTCTGCATATGGTAAATGTATGTTTTTATATATATTTTACTGTAATTGAGTTTTTCTGTAATCAAGAATCTTACTATCCTTATCCCTGCAATGAATATTTATAATTTAAGAAATGATCAGCCATAAAAGAAGTATCTGGATTAATATTTTAATAAGCCTGATTTTAAAGAAAGTTCTTGTATTTTATTTTAATAATGATAAATATGAATCAGGAGAACATCCATGCCTACAGAATTTTCACGCCAGGCCCAAAGCATTCTAAGAGATCCGGAGCAGTTTCAGTGGTACATCATACCGCTTCTTGCAATCGTTCTCTATATTTACTCTGTTGAAATTTCCAAAAAAAACTGGAACGTAATTTTCGCAGGTCTTGCCCTGATGGGAATGGACTGGCTCAATGAAATTGTAAACAGCTTTATTTTTTATTTCACCCAGCATGCGCCGCTCTGGGGCGCGCCTGGAGATACAGCTTTTTTGATTTTAATCGGACTCAATATTGAAATTCAATTTTTATTTGCCATTGCAGGAATTTTTACTGCAAAGATTCTTCCGGAAGATCCCAAATTAAAAATACTGGGAATTCCCAACCGTTGGTTTTTCGGATTTACCTGGAGCGTTTTTGCCGTTTTTATAGAAGTGCTTTTAAATCTTGCCGATGCCCTGACCTGGGAATGGCCGTTCTGGAATGCGAAGTTTCCCTTTTTAATTGTTGTTTTCGGTTACTGGACTTTTTTGATCGTCGCCTTTTACGTCCATGATCTTAAAAGCATGAAGAAAAAAATTCTTATTACAGGAAGTCTGTT
>JAOUOA010000568.1 GCA_029880625.1 Spirochaetia bacterium | reverse complement strand
GACTCAAGCTGATTTCGGATTTGCTTTCCGGCTTTTTCATCTTTCGAATCAACAATGTCAGCGCCTGCTTCAATTAGGGTGACATTACTTCCTGACACCGCAAAAAACCGGGCAATCTCTGTTCCTGATCTGCCTCCACCCAATATCAGCAATTTGGAAGGCAACCTATCAAGTTTCCACACTGTTTCAGGCGTCAAAAACGAAACGTCCCATATCCCTTTGATTGGCGGTATAAATGGAGTTGTTCCCATTGCAAGGATAATCTTCCTTGCAGTCAGGTTCTGGTAATTATTAATTCTAACCTGCCAGGGAGACAACAACTCTGCTGCTCCTGTCTGCATATCCACATCCAGTTTGCGACATTTATTCCGCAAATTTTCATACGTTTTTAAATCACCATTGTTTTTATATTTATTTAATTCCGAAAAATGAGAATTAACCTGATCACTCCATTCCTCATTGTTCAATTCAACCAGCGTAACACTTGCTTTAACGGAAGCTGAAAGAATTGCTGATTCCAAGCCCAATCCTCTGTTGCTTAAAATTATAATGTCTCTGTCAAATTGAACCGGTTTTCCCCGCTCGGACAATTGCTTTGATCGAATCAATCCGTTTTTATAATTCCGGAATAAAATAACGAAATAATTTTTAAGACCCTTCATTCTCAAGCGCCATATCTGAAGAATTTCGGGAATTGTACAGTGGATCAGCTATCGATCAATGGGATATTGGTTTAAAGCCTGTCTTAATCTGGGACCGTCATTCCAGGTAAACGAAAATACTTGAGACAAATTGAACAGGTGACGCACACTGCGCAGTATATTCAACCTCTGTTCGACACATGCTCTAGAAAAAAGCTCTACTCACAGGCACTACAACAGAGGAACAGCCATCTATTCATGGCCTGTACCATCAAAAAAGCTAACAATTTAAAAACTTATTCCGTATGATTTACAAAAGATATGGGCAGAATAATTATTGCATGAACGAGATTTCAATAAATAAAGCAGCCAGTCCAAGAGCTGGTACCGGAGTCATGATTTTCTATGGTATTGGCAGAGCCGCAGAAGCAATCAAGAGCCGCGTATTCGAAACTTTTCTGTTTTTCTATTATGTTCAAGTTCTTGAAGTACCCGGATCAGCCGCAGGTACTGCTGTAGGTATTGCGCTCATATTTGATGCCTTGACAGATCCTGTCATTGGCAGCTATTCAGACAGATTTAGTTCTAAATGGGGAAGGCGACACCCCTTCATGCTACTGTCCGTGGCTCCGCTGACTATAAGCTTTCTGTTGCTGATGATTCCTCCTGACGGTTTGAGCGTAACCGGATTATCTGTCTGGCTTTGTGTTTTCGCCGTACTGGTAAGAGGTTCTTTAACCTTGTTTCATGTTCCCTATCTGTCTCTTGCGCCGGAACTTGTCACTGACTATGACCAGAGAACGACGCTGGTGATTGCAAGAAATATCATGCTGATCATTGGTTCAGCAACTGCTTTTTTTGTTGGATTTACATGGTTCTTTTCATCAACACCCGAATTCGAAAATGGTCAGCTCAATGCAGACGCCTATCCTCCATACGCGGTTTGCATGGCTATCCTTATGGTCATATGTATCCTTCTTTGTGTATTCGGCACAAGCAGGCATATTCCCTATCTTGCACAACCGAAAACAACAAAGGTATTCAACCTCTTTTCGATTTTTGATGATCTGAAAGATGCCTTACGAAACAAATCTTTTCTGTCTATTTTTGTCGGTATGCTGTTCTATTTTGTATACAGCGGCATGCATTCAACCATGAATCTGCATATCGGTACCTATTTTTGGGAACTTTCTGCCGTAGAATTTAATCTTTACGCATTGACGGTTGCGGCAGGCGCTTTCTCCGGATTGCCGGTTGCGCATTTTGCAATGTCCCGCTTTGACAAAAAACCTGCCTATCTGATATTGATTGCTACTTCTGTTTTCTTTATCAGCGCGCCCGTTATCCTCAGACTGATAGAATGGTTTCCAGACAACAATCATCCTCTATTTCTTTACCTCTATTTCACTATGACTTTTGCTGGATTGACTGCTGGTATGGCGGCAGGAACAGCCAGTGCCTCCATGGTTATGGATACTACGGACGAGCAGGAACTCAGTAGTGGTCAGAGACAGGAGGGTGTATTCTTCGGTGCTGTTTCCTTTTCGGGCAAAGCTGCCTCAGCGCTCGGTCATGTGCTTGCAGGCTTTGTTATTGACTGGATTCGGTTTCCGCTCGGCTCTGATGTGAGGCCGGGGTCTGTTTCCGAGGATATAATCTGGGAATTGGGATTTTATTACGGCCCCATGGTAGCTCTATTGCCTCTTGTTACAATTTATATGGTTAACAAGGGGTACAGTATCAGCCGAAAGCGCCATGCAGAAATACTTGCAGAAATTCGAAAATAGCCAATGGCTGTTGTCTGGAGAAAAAAGCACAAAGGCAATCTCTATGAGGTACGCACTGCCGGAAAAAGTATCA
>JAOUOA010000567.1 GCA_029880625.1 Spirochaetia bacterium | reverse complement strand
GATTGAAAGGTTTATATTTTAATATTTTCTAAAAAAATTTGAATCATGGTGTATCTGCAGTAAAAGTAGGAATGACTGGAAACACTTATATTATGTTTCTTTATATCAAATATACAGAAGTTTGCATTTTTAAAGAAGGAAAATATAGTTTCTAATTTGAATTTCAGCAAAAAATAGATTGCTAAAAAATCCAGTTTAATTTTAAGTCAATTAATTAAAATCAAAAAATAAGGAAACAATTTTATGAAATTTATCAAATCAACTGCACTCCTGTCTGGAGCAGCGATTTTATTTTCAACTTTTTTAAACTGTTACGGTAATTTCGGACTTACGAAATTTATCTATAAGTTTAACGGTGAAATTGGGGCGAAATTTGGATTGTCCGGACTGGGGGAACGTCTTGTAAATACCATCGTAATGTGGGTATTTGGGTTATTTTTTGTATATACTCTTGCAATGGCTGGAGATCTTATTATCTTGAACTTAATTGAATTCTGGACCGGAAAACCTATTAATCTGGGCCATAAAGATCCTGTTAAACATAAATTTGATGATGGAAGTTCGATGGAACTAAGCTATGAGGATAAGGGCAAAACCATGGTTATCCATACAGTAGATGCAAACAAAGTGGCAAAAACTCAATATGTTTTTAGAAATCAGCCAGGAAAATTCTTCAATAAAATTGACGGTAAATTTGTAGAAGTCAAAATGAAGCAAAAAGAAAAAGATGCTGGTCATTTTGAAATTGTTTATGATGACGGAATTAAAAAGAATTCTGTTATTGTTTCCAAAGAAAGAGTTTATGCAATGCAGTACAGAGCTGCCAAAACATACGAACTTGCAATGAAAAAGAAAAACGAAAGAACAACTGCTTCTGTTCCTTCTTTCATTCATTCATTTTAATTAAAATAATTGAATATAAAACCGCCCTGATTTTACAGGACGGTTTTATATTATATATGAAAATCCCAGCACATTTTTTGAATCATGCTGTATATTAAATAAAATATCTTGTTAAAAAAATAAAGAGCCCGATCGATAAATATAATGTGTGAGGGTGTTTATATGACTCTTCTGGATCAATGCTGCGGTCTTCATGGAGAATTATCAGATGATAATCGACGTTTGATTATCAAAATGCTTGAAGGTGGATCTGAAGGGGTCTGGAAAAAAGCGAAAAATATTATTATCAGTCCAGTACCCATTATTACACTCGAACAGGCAGTAAATCGAATTCTGCCTGGAGGCATAAATTTTATAAAAAAGGGAGGAATTCCTGATCCTTTTACAATTCGAAGAGCTCTAATCTACAGCATTCGTAAAAGGAAGCTTTTCAGAATGCATCCGGAACCTTTTGATATTGAAACCTGAAATAAAAAGATATACAAAAATCTGACCTGAATTAATTTTTTCCCTGACAGGGTGATTAAAATGAAGTCGGAAGAGCAAATTCGAGAAAAACTGGAAGAATACGAAAAAAAAATTGAAGATTCAAAAAAATCCGGAGGAAGTGACGACTCTACAGAATTTATTGCAAATTCCCTGTATCTTATGATATATCTTGAAAGAATGAGGATTTTAAGATGGATACTTGATATAGATGATGATGATAAATTATCTGATTCACTGAAAAGTCATAAAATCTAGAATTCCCTGATCAAGAAAAAATTAAAACAATGTTCAAAAGCCTGCCGATTCAATATACCTGAATGATAAAACATCAAATTTTAATATTTTTAACAGCTTTTCACTATAGATTAAAAATGATTTTTTTATATTGACAATTGATAAAATCAACATAAGTTATAACCGATATGAAAACATCTTTTTTTAAGTTAAAAAAAAGAAGATTTCTTTTAATCTTTTCTGTTATCTTTATCAGCAATTGTTCTGTTTTTCAATTTAAATCACATCATTCATTTAGCGATTGGTATTTTGGCAAACCTGGAATTGATAATGCATTCAAGGGAAGATTTCATACAAATAAAAATTGTTATGAACAATCGGAGAGACGTCATCCTTTTTATCTTCATTTCAGACTGTTTGAAGTGATCTTAAATCCACAGGGCGGAACAAAGTATCCAGATTATCTTGGCAAATGTTATCCTGAAGCAGTTACACCAGAAAAAATTGAAAAACTTTACATGGGTTACAATATGGGAGGTGCTGGTTTAATCGATGCTCTGATTCCATACAGGTATGTCAGTTACATCAACAGTCGAAACGATTCTAATGTAACTCATTACATCCTGATCCCATTTGTTTCTCTTGTTTCTCTTGTGCCGAATCTTTTAATTAATATTATAAAAATTCCTCTGTATGCTATACATGATACAATTAAACTTTTAAGCGTGCCGTTTGCTGTTATCTATTATTATGCTGTACAAGAGGAGAATTCTTCTTAAAAAAATACTCTCAAAAAAAGGTGCATGTTTGAGTATAAAATTATATTGCCCAAATAAATTACCCATGAATATTTTATAAGTCAATTAACAACTTCCGAT
>JAOUOA010000566.1 GCA_029880625.1 Spirochaetia bacterium | reverse complement strand
GCTGTAAAAAATTCTCTGAACTGGATGAGGTGTTCACATGGGCAAATCTGGAATGCTACGGCAGGAGATTGTACTGGTACAGGTAGTAGCACATCTTATTTCGGCGCACAAATTTTTAAATACTGCTCTTTACAGGATAACAGCTGCAATGATGCCAATCCGTTGGGGGAGGATTCCACCGTCTTAGGCCATTTGGATGGAGGCGGTACAAGCGAGGCATGGAATGCCTGTCAGTCGTTGAATGCAGGCAGCGGAACCTATGGAATCACCACCTGGCGCGTGCCCCGCAAGTCCGAATTAACAGGGATTCTATATTGTTCCAATGGATCGACAATTCCCCCGAACTGCAACTCAGGTTCTTCTTCACCCACAATCGATACTGTGATGTTTCCTAATACTGTGGTTGGAACGGGTGTTTTGGGTAAATACTGGACTTCCTCTGCCGATTTTACCCAGGATCCGTTTTTCGCATGGTACGTCGACTTCAATACCGGCATCCTCAATGCCTGGGGTAAGAACAATAGCCTCAATGTACGTTGTGTGTCTACGACGGGGCCTTAAGAGTGGAATAATATTTTATACTAAAGAATTTCAAATATGATTATTACATTTTATTTATTAGCATTTACAGCTTTAACGATTGGTACAGCTGCCATCTATATGGCGATAATAGAAGTTTTTCCTGTAAAATGGTTATACTTCCATTATTTCATTCGTAAGCCGGTAAACTGGAGTATCTTTTTATTCCTGATCATCTTGACTGCAGTAATTTATAATCAGCAAGGCTATTTTCCATTATGGTCAATTGCTCCTCTTTTTATAACAGGATTGGGCGTCGTTCTAACTTATAAAATGCACCAGGAGACAGCATTCCCGGCAGTTGATTTTCCTGAAATGGCAAATGATTTTACAAATTTACCTATAAAGCCCGACATGCAGCTGGCTGTCATTGAATATGAAGGGCTCACAAAATGTTATCCATTGGATTATGTGATACACCACCATATCATCAATGATCGATTTAATGAAAAAACGGTATCTCTTACTTATTGTGCTATGTGCAGGAGTATCATCCCTTTTGATGTGAGTGATATTGGACCTCTGTTTGTCGGTTCCTTCAAAGAGGCAAACATGATAGTCGCCGACAGAAAAACAAAAACATTTTTTCAGCAGGCGACTTTCCAGTCTATCATAGGCAAATTACATCCTCATACGTTGGTAATGATTCCCTTTCAAATTTTATCCTGGCAGGACGTTAAAAAACTGATACCAAAACCACAGGTAGTTTTGGTATCAAAGAAGGACTTCGCGGATTTTCATCTTCCCATTCCGGGCCTCTGGAAAAAAATTGTTGCAAGCGAAGCCACACCCGGTCTTTCAAAAAAACATCGTGATAAAACGTACCCTTCCCGAACACACGTGATCGGAGCCATGGATCATTCTATAAAACAACAAGTTGTTTATTTAAAAAGTGAGGTTCTGTCAAAAAAAATTGTTTTCAATTCTGAGAATAACTTCGTACTGGTAGGGATAGGCGATGCTGTCAATGGATTTAAAATAGATCAAAATAAAATGAATTTAAACACCAAAGATGGCTCTCTATTCGATACAACAAGCGGCACAACATGGGACATGAGAGGGAAGTTTATCAATGGATCCATAAAAAAAGATCTCGAACCGTTGGCAATCTCAGATGAATACTGGTTCTCGTGGAAAAAATACCATCCGGACAGCAAGCTTGTAAGAATTGTTTGAAATCGAAAGCAGTTCATGCAGAGATCGGTGTTTATCGAAAAATTATTTTTTGAAAAAAATTTTGAAATATTTCCCATACTTATGCCAATTCCCTGTATAAGAAAAACCTGTTGACGATACATGTATAGAACAAGTAACCTGCAAGGAATGGAATTCGAAATTGAAAAAACCCTGGGTTATAAAGTAAACCGTTTGGCAGTTGTACTCCGGCAAAACCTTGTAGAATTGTTCAATGAAAAAGGGTATGATGTCACAGCCGAAGAGTGGATCTTATTAAATCGCCTCTGGGAAAAAGACGGACGCACCCAGAGTGATCTTGCTGAAACAACTCTAAGGGATCAAACAACAGTCACTCGCCTGATGGATAAAATGGAAAAAAAGGGGTTCGTTACGAGAAAGAACGATACTGCGGATCGTCGAGTTGTTCTGGCGTATTTAACCCCCCTTGGCACAAAGCTGAAACAAGAACTCATTCCAATTGCGATGGGTATGTTGAAACAGGCGGGGCAAGGCATTTCAAAAAAAAATTTTGATGTTACATTGAAGACTCTGGAAAAATGTTTGAATAATTTGCAATAAATTCGGAATAAATACGATAAATAAATTTTAAGGGGCTTTTTTCAGTACCGGAATTACCCGGTTACAACAGATAACGGGTAATATTTCTTTTTAGGGGTTTTCAGGTAGGCAAATTCTCTGAATTTTTCAGGGCTGGTTTCGGTTCGGGCTTTATGGTATGCGGGTTTCCTGGA
>JAOUOA010000565.1 GCA_029880625.1 Spirochaetia bacterium | reverse complement strand
CCGCCGGAGAATTTCAGTATTTTTACAGAGAGAGATAGTACCTGTGCACGGATCACTCTTCCACTTTTCTTAATACAAAAAAATAGAAAAAGAACTATTGTTGTTATGAAACATAACAAACATCTCCTTTCGCTGGTCTGGGATATTTTTACGAAGATAAATTTTTCTGTCGTTCAGTTTGATTTGAATGGGAATCTTCTCTCTATCTCTGAAAATCTATTAACAGAATTGAATATACCGCATGAAAAAGTTAATCAATTTGAGAAGCTTATTCCGGAAGAGTTTTTTACTGGTTTGTTTACGGGTCCCCAGGGCGTAAAATTTATTCCTGTCATTCAAAATTACCGAACTACGGTTTCCAAATTCAACTCTGATGAAAAAATACTCTACAATATCAGTGGATACAGAGATGAAGAGAGTGAAAATAGTGAAGTCGTCAATATGTACTGGCACGCAGTACACCTGGATAAAAAAGAAGATCAGCTTGCGGGAGCGGGCGGATCCATACTGGAAAATCTGAGGGTTCACAATATGATAAAACCCTACGTCCATCCGCTTGTGCTGAGCAAGGCGCACGAGATGGCAAAAATCGGAAAATTTAAGCTTCCAGAAGAGGTGAAAGAGTCCACCATATTTTTTGCGGACCTTGTCGGATTTACTCAGAAAGTTGAAAAAATGGAGCCGCGAATGGCGATAGAACTTCTCAATACTGCGCTTGATATCTGTGTGCACGCCATAAACAAACACGGAGGACAGATCGATAAATTTATGGGCGACGCCGTTATGGCTATTTTTGAAGAACCGTTAAATGCTGCAGTTGCTGCGATAGAGATACAGAATCAGTACGGAATGTTAAATGAATTGCGAAAGATCAGCTCACAGGAGCCTATACGAATCCGTATCGGAATTAACACCGGAACCATTATCATGGGAAATGTGGGGAATAAAGATAGAATGGACTGGACATCTATCGGAGATGTGGTAAACACCGCCTCGCGTATAGAAAAGTCGGCGGAGGCGGATTCCGTGGTGATTGGAGAACAGACCTACAAATACGTTAAAGAACAGATTCGTGTTGATAAAATGTTCACAATTACCGTCAAAGGGAAAAAAAAGCAGCTAACGCTCTATTCCATCGACGAGGTAGTTTTCCGGCAAAACGGCAAAGAATTTGTTTTGAACATCCGAGAACACATGACAAGCACATAAAACTATACAGCATCTACTTGTGTATAAGCCTCTAAAAATTATATCATCTTATAAATAGTTCTGCAGGCCCCGCCTATACCGAACTCTTTTCTTGCCAAAATTTTTGCATTTCTCCCCAGTTTATTTCTCAGGGAGTCTGAATTTATACATTCGCGAATTTTATCTGCAAGATCGTCAATATCTCCCGGCTTCAAAACAAATCCAGATACACCGTCTTTTACCACTTCGCTTTGTCCTCCCACATCTCCGACAAGTGCTGGCAGTCCAAACTGAGCCGCTTCCATAATTGCAATTTCCGGGCCGCCGATATCATCATCGCGTTCGCATCCCGGTTGAATATAGAGATCGGCAAGACGCATACATGCCGCAAAATGTTCATCTCGGATGAAACCAGTTAATGTAACATGTTTTTCCATATCCAGTAAACGAATTTTTTCTTGTAAGTAGTGAAATTCCGGTCCTGAACCGCAAAGAAGAAGATGGATCTTATTTTGTAGATCGGGATGGCGTTTAAGCATTGTAATGGCCAGATCATATCCTTTTCGCGGCAAAAGAGAGCCGGCTCCTATTACCAGTTTTTTGTTCTTTGTTCGGCGAAGTAGTTCTGCAGGAAGTTCAGTTTTCTTGTTAAATCCAATTCTCATTTCCATGCCCGGAGGAAGATAAATTATTTTTTCGTCCGGGATGCCAGCATTTCTAGCTGCGCGGCCAAGATGACGGGATGGAACAAATATATAACGAAATTTTTTCATCAAAAATAATCTATTTATGATTCCAAGACGGTTTTTAATGTCGCTTCCATTTAAGAGCAGTGAAAAATCAATATTTAAGTCCTTAATATCTTTAAATGCACCGCTTGTTTCGCGAGTAATTTGGCCAAAAATAATGTGCGTCGGTTTAAATTCCTGAAGACGATTTTGTAAAAGATTTCGAAAAACAGACCTCTGGCTGGAAAAAATGGAAGGGTGGATCTCACCTGAAATTCTTTTTATGGGATATTTTTCATTTTCGTCAAAGCGACGGCGAATGTCTGGAGAGGTTAAATAATTTTTTTCTTTCGAGGAAATAATGACCTCACAATGATCCTTTGGCCAGCGCCTTGCTATACCAGTAAAGAACCCTTCAAGACCGCCCGGTTCCGGTCGAAAAAAATCGGTTATCAGTAAAAGTTTTTTGACTTTTTTCATGAAATTATTTCAAAAATGCGCAACACATCAATATTTTATACCATCTCTGTATATGATGTTATACCAGAAACCTGTTCCTTTCCGTAAAAGCAACAGGAAAAAACGGGGATGGTATACC
>JAOUOA010000564.1 GCA_029880625.1 Spirochaetia bacterium | reverse complement strand
TTCTGACAGCCCGCTGCCGGAAAATCCAGAGGTTGTAAAAAAACTTACCCTGCTTTCCGGGCCGCCTGCTGTCGGCAGTTCACGCCTGCCCATTCCTGCCCTGCCCGCTATGGCCAAAGATATATCAGGAAACACATACAAGCTGGACACCAATGTTAAGCGAAACCCATGGCAGTACAATCATTTCAGGCTTCAGTTTAAACCGGGGCGGGACCATGCCGTTTTCCATTACGATTCAGTTAAGGGGAAGGATTTTCAGTACCGGGTTGGTCTAAATGGCATTTATCAATCGAGTCATTCCGGCGGAAATACCTGGATGGCCCGGGGTGAGTGGACTGGCCCTGACACATTTGTTATGGATACCGAAATGGTGGGCTATGCACATCGGGGAAAGTGGAAGCTGCAGTACAGCGACAAGGATGTGCTGGTTGAAGAAATCGGTGTAACGGGAATTTATCATTACAAAGGGAGGTTAATGGATTAAGCAATGAGCTAAAAGAAATTTGGTGAGCCATAATAAGGGGGTCTGAAAAATGAAAATTACACATTATATTTATAACACATTTCTCATTGAAATTTCAAATAAAAAAATAGCAATAGATCCCGGCGCGCTGTATATGTACTGGTTCCGTTTCACAACAGTTATTCCGAAAAACGAATGGAAAGGAATTACTCATATTTTTGTGACCCACGGTGATCCGGATCATTACTGGCATGCTGACCGGGTGGCGAAAGTTTCGGGTGCTCCGCTGATTTGCAATAAAACAATGGTTAAGAGCGTTAACGGCGAAGATCTGTTTCTGGGGCCACGCTCAAAAGGTCTCCGATTTCCAGCCAAATTTGAAAAATACCACACTCTCTCAGTTGATGAAACCATTGAGGTTGACGGAATGTCAATTACAGGTATTAAAGCGACACACGGCACCCTTACTGTAAAAGTTCTTGGCCCTATAAAAATGACAGTAACGCCGGGGCCGAATGAAAGAATCGGCTGGGGCTCAATGGGTTTTGAAATCGTAACAGATGGGAAAAAAATCGTAAATCTTGGCGATACGATGCTGCATGAAAAAGAGTGGCAGAGCATAAAGAATCCGGATGTTTTAATGATTCCCATCGGCGGACGTGTTGCCCGAAACACGATGGGCGAGGACGAAGCGCTGCAGGCAGTAAAAATCATGCAGCCCAAATTGGTCATTCCCTGCCACTACAACAGTCCGGGACTTTTTTCAAGCAGTTTGAATCCTGCGGATGATCAGTATTTCAAACGGGGGGTGGAAGAAATGGGAATGCGTTGCGAAATTTTGAAAAAGGGCGAATCTGTTGAGATATAATATGTGATAAGTTGAAAGATATAAAATAGCGATCTTTTGATAATTTTTCTCAGATCACAGCTGAACCGCGCTTGAATTTCGGGGGAATAGCGGAAATCAGACTACGATAAAGGAATTTCAAATGGACCCAAAATTTTTACCTGCGGTATCGTCAGTCAGCCCTTACCGGTCTAAAACTCTTGCCGATAAACCTCCATTTACTGATCCAATCATTGTTATGATTTATTTTGTGCAGGGTTGGATATTTCTTTTTATGAGCTGCTATAATGGCCGGAGAATGAAAAGTTTTTTGCTGAATAAAATCAGGACTGAAGGAGCAGATCATGAAAGAAATTGAATTAACCGGATCATACCACGAAATGGGAGTTCAATACGGCAGAGCCTGTGCGAAAGAAATTAAAACTTTTGCAAAAATGGCTTATGTAATGGCTTCGCTCTCAAAAAAACCGGGCTCTCAGCCTTTTAACCCTAATCTGTGGTATATTCTCCCCACGTTGTTAACACATAAAAAAGAGAAAACAAAATGGCAGAACCTGGCTTTAGAATACGAAAAGTTGATCAAAAAGTTTCATCCCGATGCTGTTGAATGCATGCATGGGATTGCTGAAGGTGCAGGTCTGCCTTACATTGATATTTTATCTTTAAATATTGCAACAGAAAATATACTGACATGCTCTATTTTCGGGGCAGCCGGAACCAGCACGAAAACAAAAGAGCCCTTGATTGCCATGAATGCCGACGAAGAACCGATGACACAGAAATTTGAAGTATTTATTGATTTTAAGCCCGATCATGGTTATAAATTCAAAGTAACTTCACTGGCCGGTTCCCTTCTGTTCAATCACGGCATGAATGAAAAAGGTCTTGCTCTTGCAAGCACCCTGCTTTTTATAAAACCTCCTGAAAAAAATGAAATTAGAACTCCGATGCTGGTCTTGATGAATATATTAAATAAATGCGCAACAGTAGCAGAAGCAAAAAAGTATTTTGAATCCGTACCGAATCATTCCGTCGGCAGCGTTTTTTATATTGCAGACAGCGAAAAATTCATGCGGATCGAATGCTTCTCGGAAGGAAGGAATTACGAAGTGATTGAAAACGGCTCGCTCGGGAATACCAATATAGCGACATCAAAAATGATTCAGCCTTTCGATGCAATCCCCTTTTTGAAGCAGCCCTTTAATGCAAAATTA
>JAOUOA010000065.1 GCA_029880625.1 Spirochaetia bacterium | reverse complement strand
TGATTTTTCTGCAGGAATTTCGATCTATCCAGAACACGGGGAGCATGTAGATCTTCTTACATTGAGAGCTGAACTTGCACTTAAATCAGCCAGACTGAATCAAAATGTTTATGCTATTTTTGAATTTGAACCCGATGCATCATTGCGTATGAATGAGCTTGAGTTTATGGGGGATTTTAAAAAAGCGCTCAATGAAGATCAGTTTGTAATTTATTTTCAGCCCAAAATTCGGCTTTCTGATTCAAAAATCAGCGGAGCTGAAATCCTTTCCCGTTGGAATCATCCTGAAAGAGGAATCCTTTCGCCTGATTCTTTTTTGCCCATGGCGGAAGAAATGAATTTATTTCGGGCATTCAGCAGACTTCTCATAAATAAATCATTCAGTATGATTTATAGCCTTTCTCAAAAATACAACGTTCATTTTGCAGTCAATCTTTCACCATACAATCTGCTTGAGTCTGATTTTATTGAATTTATGAAAAGTTCTCTTGAATACCATAAGGTTAAAGCGGAGAATGTCACTCTGGAAATTACTGAAACCGGAATGATGCTGGACCGCGATCTTTCGCATAAGGTGATGAATGAACTTGCAGGATTGGGATTTTCACTTGCCGTTGATGATTTCGGTATCGGCTATACTTCACTGTCCTATCTCCAGGGACTGCCGCTTCATGAACTGAAGATTGACCGTACGTTTATAAAGGATATTCATAAAAATTATAATAATTCTGTGATTGTAAAATCTCTAATTCTTCTGGGGCAGAGTCTTGGAATGTACATTACTGCTGAAGGAGTTGAATGCCGGGAAGAAATGGAAATTCTGAAAAAATACGGCTGCAATCTTGTTCAGGGGTATTTTTTTTCAAAACCTCTTTCTTATGACAATTTTGATTCTTATCTGGAAAAAAATCTTTAATAGAATATCTTAACGTTACGAGATTTGAAATTATTTTTTAAGAGCCGGCTGGTATGGACGATTGACATAAAACAGGGCCGTGACCAATCGTCAGTAAATTGTACATGGAATCTGCCCTGGATGAGATGCAGACTGTTTGGGAATGAAATCAGAACAAGCAGCGGCGATTAACTGATAAAAAACTCATTCAAGCGCTTCGGCTACAATTTCTGCAATATCCAGAACACGGACATCTTCACTGGAAGAGGCTTTGACTCCGTCGGAAAGCATGATGTTGCAGAAGGGGCAGGCAGAAGCAATGACTTCAGCTCCTGTTTCAAGCAGCTGTGTAGTTCTTTTTTGATTCACTTTTTCATGCTGCTCTTCCATCCACATCTGCGCTCCTCCTGCGCCGCAGCAGAGTGATTCGCTTTTTGTATCGCATGGTTCAACCATTGTTCCAGATGCCCTGTTCATTATATTTCTGGGGTTCATATAAATTTCATTATGACGTCCAAGATAACAGGAATCGTGGAATGTGCTTTTTTTCTTGCTTAAGTCTGTTTTTTGAAAATTGCAGTTTAATTTTCCTTCAGAAATAAGAGAATCAATGTACTGGCTGTGATGGAGAACTTCATAATTTCCCCCCAGTTGAGGATACTCGTTTTTGAGCGTATTGAAGCAGTGAGGACAGGCAGTGACAATTTTTTTAACGCCGTATCCGTTCATGGTGTCAATATTCTGCTGCGCAAGCATCTGATAAAGATATTCATTTCCGCCTCTTCTGGCGCTGTCTCCAGTGCAGTTTTCTTCTGTTCCAAGGATCCCGAAATTAATGTCTGCACTTTTCATGATTTTCACGAAGGATCGCGCAATATTTTTATTTCTTTCGTCAAACGCTCCCGCGCATCCCACCCAGTAAAGGATTTCAACATTCGAATCTTCAGACATGATTTTTACATCAAGATCGGAACACCAGTCTGCACGGGATGAAGATGCAACGCCCCATGGATTTGAGTTTCGCTCCATATTGTTGAAGGCATTTTGGAGATGCGAAGGGAACCGGCTTTCCTGAAGCACAAGATGTTTCCGCATGGCAAGAATTGCATCTGCCTGATTATTGCCTACAGGACAGGCTTCAACGCATGCAAAGCATGTTGTGCAGTTCCAGAGTTCTTCGTCCCCAATATAGGTTTCATTGATGAGAGAAGAGGGAGCAGGCGTGCTTTCTTTATTTTCGAGAATTGCCGGAGCGAATTCCATCATTGCATGTTTGATATCCACCATGATTTTTTTGGGATCAAGCGGTTTTCCTGTTAAGTTTGCCGGACAGCGGTTTGTGCATCTTCCGCATTCAATACAGGAAAGCGAATCAAGCATTGTTTTCCAGGTAAGCTCGCTTACATTTCCGGAACCCCATACTGCATTTTCATCTTCAAGATCCATATAAGGCATCTGTCCTCGTGGAGAATCTTTCAGAAGGAAGAAATTGATTGGAGCAAAAATTAAATGACCGTGTTTTGAAGTCGGTACATAGATCATGAAGGCGTAGACAGTCATGAGATGCACCCACCAGGAAAACATGAGAATTCCTTCTGCTGCTTGATTCGTCATGAGAGAAAATAAAGGAGTGAAGATGAGATCAAAAGGATTCTCTGTTCCTCTGACAGCTGACTCTGCTGAAAGATTCAGCAGGGTGGATATCATTAAAATTGAGATTAAACTGATGACGATTGCCGATTGGGGAGAGGATATATCCAGTCCCTTTGATTTAAAAATCCATCTTCTTGCAGCAAAATACCCGAGGCCGCCCAGAACCAGATAAGAAAAAATTCTTATTACGTTGTCGTAAAATTCCTTTCCAGAAAACAGCATCACAGAAAAGAGAAACGCAGATTCCAGCAACAGCGCTGTAATGACAGCCCATTGCCGTTGAACTTCCAGAACGGGATGAAAAATTTTCCCTCCATTTAATGTCCGGGAAATCGTAATGGTTGCGATCAGCAAAATAACTGCAAGGAAAAATAATACAGACGGCAGACTGCCTTCCAGAAACGGCAGAGGCGAATCAAGAAGCTTGAAATCATAAGGATTCAATCCGTTGGAAGCAAGAATACTCCATATATTGCCTGCCGTCATCTGGCTTAAAGTATGAACAGAATATATAACAAATCCGTAAAAAATAAAAGCATGCATGATGCCTCTCAGAGGTTCTTTAAACAGCTTTTCCTGAAATATTACATTCAGGATAAAAGAACGAATCCCGGTTGCAATCGGAGCAATTTTTTCAGCCTGGCCTTTTTGCGCGGTCTTTAGCCGATAATTAACAGAACGGAAAAAAACAATTACCGCTGTAAAAAAGACTGCCGTGTGAATAAAATGGATGATGTAATCGGTCATAATGTTCCTCTGATTGCCAGATGATTTTCCTTTCTTCAGAAAGTCAAGAAAGTGAAAATTCCCTGAACAGATTGAAAAATGCTGTCAATATTTGACGATTTTATTTTAATGGAAGCATGTCCATTTTTAAAAGTGAGCCAACAGATGAAATTTTAGAACGTGCTCTCAATGGAGAAAGGATCAGCGCTCAAGATGCTCTCAAGCTGTACCGGGATGCTGATTTTTTGAAAATCCAGGCTGCTGCAAGAGAACTCAGATCGCGCAAGGTCAGCTCCTCTCAGGCATCCTATACAATGTTTCATGTAATCAATTATACAAACTACTGCAATGTTGAATGCAGCTTCTGCAGTTTCATGGAAGAAACACAATCTGGAAAAGGATATACTCTAACTCTGGAAGAGATCATAGAAAAAATGAAGCCTTCCTTTGATCAAGGCGTTCATCAAATGTTTCTCCAGGGAGGGGTTAATCCTGATCTGCCGTTTCATTATTATACGGATGTATTGAAGGGAATTAAAAATCATTTTGGCCCGTCGCTTCATATTCGTGGTTTTTCTCCCGTTGAACTTTTATTTATGGAAGAAATTACCGGGATGGATCTTTCCGGAGTATTACGAAATCTGAAAGAAGCAGGATTGGATTCTGTACCCGGTGCAGGAGCAGAAATTTTAACAGAAAGAATGCGGCAGATCCTTTCTCCGAAAAAATCAGTGGTTGAGGAATGGGTTCGTGTGATGGAAGCATGTCATCGGGAAGGCCTGCCTGGAAGCGCCAATGTTGTTTTCGGTTCAGAAGAAACACAGGAAGAAGTTGTGGATCATCTCAATCTTGTTCGTGAACTTCAGGACCGAACCGGAGGCTTCCTATCATTTGTACCCTGGACATTTCAGCAGCAGACAAAAAGATTTAAAACAAGAGGGGTTCCCGCACATGAGTATTTAAAAGTACTGGGAATCTGCAGAATTTTTCTGGATAATATCGATCATATTGAAACTTCCCTGATGGTTCTTGGGCCGGGTGTTGGCGAAATTGCCCTGCATTCTGGAGCAGATGATATCTCCTCTGTTGTTATTGAAGAGAATGTTCTTCGCAGTTACAGTTTTCGCTCAGAAGAAAAAGCAAGAAAATTTATCGAGGAAGCCGGTTTTCAACCAGTCCGGCGGGATTTTCTGTACAGACCTGCTGAACTGGCTTCAAACCGGACATGAATCTCCTTCCGGCAGGGTGTTTGTATCAGAATGCCCCAGAGTTTTACCGGGGGCAACTTTGTTTCTTACAATTTGTTTTAATTCTTTGATTTCGGGAAATTTACGCATTTCTTTAAACGTCCAAACGATTTCATTGTTAACGGAGATTTCAAAAATTCCGCTTTTTCCGGGAGCAAGGGATACTTCATCCAGTTCATCCTGAAATGTTGTTAAAAGCTCCTGAGCCATCCATGCAGACCTGAGAAGCCATCTGCATTTGGAACAGTAAGTAATTTTAATTTTACTTTTCATATTAAAATATTTTAATACAAAAGAATTAGATCATCAATCATAAAATTCTTTGAATTGTTTTTATTTTCTTGATAAATAAGTTTAAGATTTTATGATCAAACGGAAGGGGTAGTCTTCATAGAAGGGATTTCTATGCCGTCAGCAATTAAAAAATGCATAATTTAGCTTATTATATATTCCTGAGAAAACAGATTCCGATACTGATTGGACTTTCCCTTGGTCCTGGCCTTGCTTATGTAATCCTCGGGTACCTGCACGGCATTTACAAGCCGGCTCTTTTGTGGTATCTCCTGATAATCTTTTTTTCGTTATGGTCCCTTCGTGTTTATAAAAATTTCAAAGCAGGGGAAATGAGTTCTCTTCAAATTAAAAAATGGTACAGAGAACTTTCATTCTTATATTATGGATTTTTCGGAATCTGGCTTTTGATCTTTTTTCTTTATATAGGCGAATCATCATCAAATCTTCATTACATAGCAATTTATACTGAAATTGGATCTTCGGTTGTAGCGGCAGCTATGCTCATGACTGATAAAAAGCTTTTTCTGCCGGTTCTGTCTTCTCTAATGACGCCGCTTGCCATTTATTTTCTTCTGATCGGAGAATTGTACGGCTATATACTGTCCGTATTTTCTCTCACGCTTCTCGGAGTGCTGATTTATAGCTGCTTCAGCGGATCAGCACTTTTTAAAAAAGTTGTTGAACAGGCTTCGCATGACATGCTAACCGGACTTTTCAACCGCCAGTATTTTACAGAATTCTTTCAGATGATGCTGAATTCACTTAAAGAATCCAGTAAATTTTCTTACCTTCTTTTAATGGATTTAGATCATTTTAAAATCATAAACGACACACTGGGACATGATATCGGAGACAAGCTCTTGAAAAAGGTATCAGAAAGAATTATAGAAAATATTCCCGGGGGCGACATTGCGGCAAGGCTGGGCGGCGATGAATTTGTCGTAACAGGATCTGAATTTTCTGATCTGGAAAAGTGCAGGGAATCAGCGAAGGATATTGCAGATACAATATCCGGTAGTCTGAAAGAAGTGTATGTTATTGATAATCATCATCTTTATATCAGTGTGAGCATCGGGATCAGCATCATTCATACTCCGACGCATCCGTCTATGGATATAATCAAACAGGCTGATATTGCCATGTACGAAGTTAAAGCGAAAGGAAGAGACGGTTCGTATATATTTGACAATGAAATGCTGAAAAGGACGGAGCGTCATCTTTCGATTGAAATGAAGATTTATAATGCAATTAAAAACAATGATATTTTTATAAAATTTCAGCCGCAGTTTAATAGAGACAAAAAGATATCCGGCCTGGAAGTTCTTGCCCGATGGGAGGATCCTCAATGGGGAAAAATATCGCCTTCCGAATTTGTGCCCATTGCAGAACAGACAGGTCTCATCATGGAAATGGGAAATCAGATTCTCGAAAGCGCTTTTCAGTCTTTTCGCGAGTTTCATGATCAGGGAATTTATATTCAGAAATTTTCCATCAATATCAGCAGAAGGCAGATTCTGAGTATCGGGTTTTATGAAGATACGATGAAGATGATGAAGAAATACCTGACGCCCGAACTTATTTTACGAATCCGATTAGAAATAACAGAAAGTACTGTCATGCATGATCTTGACAGAGTTCTGGAAATCATGTCATTGTTTCAAAAAGCAGGAATTACATTTTCCATGGATGATTTTGGAACGGGATACAGCTCTCTGGCCTATTTGAAAAAACTTCCCATTGATGAAATTAAAATCGACAAACAGTTTGTCAAAGAACTGATGAACAACCCTAGAGACCGGGAAATGCTGAAAACAATCACTGAGATGGCTTCCATCTTTAATTTGTCGACGATTGCTGAAGGAGTTGAAAATGAAGAGCAATTTAATTTTTTGCTTGATATCAATTGCGATCAATTTCAGGGGTATTATTTTTCAAAACCTGTTTATGCTGAAGAGATTAAAAAATATTCACCTTCAGATTTCGTACAGAAATAAGACAGTCCCGGATTTGAAAAAACAAAAAGAAGATTTACCGAAGGTCGGACTCGAACCGACATGGGATCGCTCCCGGTGGATTTTGAATCCACTGTGTCTACCAGTTCCACCACTCCGGCATTCTTTTTTCCAGAAAATTTACGGCACGGTGAATGTAAAGTAAAAAGATGACTTTTTTAGTATTCAGAAAAGAATGTGATTTCAAAGAAGAGATTCCGCTGTCAGCGGCAGAAATCCGGCATGTACGGGCAAGAAGACTTCGTAAGGCAGATGAAGTGCTGGTTGGTGACGGCCGTGAACTGCACTATCAAGCAGGGTTTTCAAGTGACATGAAAAAACTGGTCATTCTTGATGATCCTCCTCGGAAACGGAAAGAACCGTTTCGCATAGCCTGCACATCTCTTCCATCCGGGAACCGTCTGGACTGGATGCTTCAAAAATCGGCTGAGCTGGGAGTCACGCATATCCTTCCCATTCTATGCAGTCGTTCTGGAAGAGTTAAATTTTCCAGCGAACGTGCGGAACGAATTATCCATGAGGCGGCAGTCCAGTCCGAGCGTTTTTTTCTCCCGGAGGTTTATGAGCCTGTAAAACTGAAAGATTCTTTTTCGTTTATTGAAAATAATATTACAGATCAGGCTCTGCATACTTTTCTTTACACTGGATCTGCGCCTTCGTTTACAGAAGTGCAATGCGAAAAACCGGTCTCTTTTTTTATCGGTCCTGAAGGCGATTTTGACGAACAGGAGATTTCTTTTTTTAACGAAATGCAGGTTCGTCCATATTCGCTTGGGAATACAATCTTAAAAGTTGAAACTGCGGTTCTTGCCGCTCTTGCGGTCCTGTCAGCAAAATCGATATGATTTTTTTGTTTTAAAATGCAGGTTTGACATCTGAGTCCTGCAGCCGGACTCAAAAACAGATCGTTTCAGTACGATTTTTAATTTTTTTGAGAAATGATCTGTCTCAGTTTGATTTTTTTACAGGACGGTAAGGGAAGGTCCAGTTTGCAAATGCCATTACATTTCGCGTCTGAATCCAGAGTTTTCCGCTGCCGCTGAACCTGCAGACAAGTCCTTCTCCGGAAAAAAACAGAGACTTCAGTCCTCCCACAGACTGGACGTTGTAATCCAGAGTTTCTTCAAAAGCAACAATGTATCCAGTGTCAACTATGTATTCGCCTTTTACATCGATTTCAATGATTCCTCCGTAGGAATTAAACCATAGATCTCCTTTTCCCGAGCACTTTATAAGGAATAGTGATTCTCCGGAAAAAAAACCTTTCATCATACCCTGCCATTTTGTTTCCAGAGTTACGTCCAGTCCTGACGCTACATAGCCGGAATTCTGCAGATAAACAACATTGCCGTCCAGAGAAATGTGTTTTAAATCTCCGGGGGATCCAGGGGCAATCATGATATCACCGTCGCCGCCTTCCGCTGTAAATTCATTGATAAAAAGTGATTCTCTCGTCAGGAGACGTCCCAAACCTCCTTTCATTCTGGTTTTCATTTTGATGTTTGTGTCCATGGCAGCCATTGCCGATGCCTCAACCTTAACTGTGTTTCCGGCCGGAATGTTTACTGTAAGGAGACTGTAATCTGGACTGCAAGTGATTGTATGTTTCATAGAACTCATAAGTTTCTCCTGATTATTGTCGTCTGGGCTTCAAGCTGGGCGTCAGCGAATGTCCGAAACTCGAAGGATTATGCGACTGGCAGTAAATTTTTCCTTTTCCTTTAAATCTACAGATAATTCCTTCGCCTCCGAAAAAAGATGAAATCCAGCTTTTACCGGCTTTGCTGATGCTGAAATTCAGCGTTTCGTCGAAAGCCACGATATGGCCTGTATCAACGATGTATTCTCCGTCTACTTCAACTGTATAGATGACGCCGAAAGCGCTAAGGATGACAGGACCGTCACCGCTTAAATTCAGCCAGAAAAGACTTTCGCCTGAAAGGAAATTTTTGAATCCCTGCCAGCCGACATCCACATTCACAGTGGATGCTGCAGCTAGAAAAGATCCGCTCTGGACAATCAGTTTCTCTCCTGACAGATTATGCTCGACTAAATCTCCTGTAAGAACGGGAGAAACCCATAGTTCGCCCGAACCGCCGGATGGCTGGAAATGATTCAGGAAAAAAGATTCGCCTGCAAGAAGACGCTTGGCTGCCTTGAAAATACCCCCGCCTCCTTTTTTATAGGTGGAAGTTGATATCGACATATTTCCGCTCATGGCAATCATCGCACCAGATTCCGTTGTGCAGGTTTCTTCTTCTGAGAGTGAAATTTTTGCAGCGGTATTGCTGTGTCTGTGAAGAATTTCTGTTTTCATAATTTATATCCGTTGAATTACCAGAGTTTAGGATTGATCCAATCCGTCAGTCCGCTGAGGCTTCTTGACTGGAGAAAAACCCGACCATTTCCGTTCAGACGAGTGACAAGACCTTCGCCTCCAAAAAAACTGGAAAAGATTCCTCCTGCAAGCTGAAGCCTGAGTTTGATTTGAGGATCATAAGCTACAAGATGACCTGTGTCTGCAATAAATTCCCCGTTTACCTGACGTTCAATTAAGCCGCCGTAGGCGCCGAACCATAATTTGCCCTGTCCTGATGCAACCAGTTTAAAAAGACCCTCTCTGGCGATAAAGGAAGTAAAGCCGGCCCAGCGGATGCCCAGTTTTATTCCTTTTGATGATGCAAGATAGGCGCCCGGCTGCATGCAAATACTGCTGTCATTTAACTCAAGTTCAAAAATTTGACCAGGAGTTGCTTGCGTTAGAGTCAGCCGTCTTGTACCGTCGGTATTGTTCGTGAATTTTCCAATAAAAAAAGATTCTCTTCCCAGCAATCTTTTAAAAAGAGCGGAAAAAAAACTTCCATTCATTTTT